>JBEKKG010000961.1:0-3182 GCA_050010835.1 Planctomycetota bacterium | reverse complement strand
TAGATCGCGCGAAACAGCAAAAGCGCGGCCAGCATGGCCTCCTGCGAGGGGGCGGGAACGGCGCCGAGCATCACCGCCTCGAAAACGCCGACGCCGCCCGGCGCGTGGCTGATCGCCCCGACCAGCGCGGCGACCACGTAAATCGCGGCGAAGGCTTTGAAATCGAGGCCCTGGCTTTCCAGCGGGAGCAGCGCATGGAGCGCCGCGAACTGCGGCTGCTCGGTTCTCTGGATCAGGAACTTCAGCCCGCGCGTCGCAGCCGGCGCGCACGAGATCCAGCGCGCCTCCCGGCCGCCCTCGACGCTGGCCTTCAGCCGCGTCCAATCCTCATCGCCGCCGACCGCGGGGTTGAGCCCCGCCGGCCCGCTATAGGTGAAGAGCTTCACATCCAGGAAGTTGTCCTGCGTGAAAATCCCGCACACGGTCTGCGGTTTCTCCCAGGAAATCACGAACCAGCTCGGCGCAATGTCGCTGACCGGCGCGCGCGCGATGCGCCCGCGGTTGTCGGGCCCGTGGCTCTGCCACGAACCGGCGCCCTTGGTGAGCTGCGAGGCTGCAAAGCTGATCGGCGGCCGCAAGTCCGCATAGGAAATGTAGTCGCTTTCGCCATTCGCCAGGCCGGCGGGCGTAAGGTTGTGCAGCCGCGCGGCCAGCAGCCGGACGTGGCGGAGTTCCGAACGGCCGTACTGCCGCGTGTCCTTATAGAGAAGCGCACGCGCCTGGAAACCTGCCGGGAAAGTCAGCAGCCTCATGCCCGCCTGGTTCGGCGGGAACGCGAGCGGCTCCCACTGCGCGTCCTGCGTCCCGTCGGGCGGGAGCGGCGCATCACCCTTGAGCGTGCGCCACTCGCCTTCGCACGAGCACAGCAGCGAACCGATGGCAGCCGGCTTCTTGAAGACGATCAGATAGAGGAACGCATCAGCCTTGTCCTGGCCGCCCGCTTCACCGCCAACCCACGGGCCTTTCTGCGACAAGCCCAGCGCGCCCAGGACGCCGCCTCCCGAGCCGCTTGCGCCCGGCTGGCCATTCACGAACACCTTGCACGCCGCGACATCCACGTTGCCTTCCGCGACCGCCGGCCTGAACTGTGTGCCCGCGCTTTCGCCGCCGCGACAGGCAACGCCAAACAGCAGCGCGCACAACGCCGCCGTTCCGCTCCACCTCATCATCATTGCGTGCCTCCTGCCGATCATGTTGAAAACCTTCTCAGCGCGCGGGTGTGACGGCGATCTTGACGCTCTCGCTGACCTTTGTCGCCGCGTCAGTCAGGCGCAACTGCCACTCTCCCGCGGGCTCGTTGATGGCCAGCGGAACGGCCAGCCGCGCCTGGCCCGCTTTCGCCTCGGCGCACTGGGAGAGGTACATGGCGCTCTGCCCGTCCGGCCGCTGGGCCTCCAGGTGAATCACGTGCCTGCCGGCAGGCTTGCCGTCGCTGACGACCGCGACTGATACCGTGACCGTCTCGCCGGCCCGGACCGCGGGCTTGTCGAGAGCGACTGTGAGTTTCTCGACCCGGTAGGGCAGCAGGGCGAAGAGCTTGGCGCTGGACGGCGCAACCGTGAGGTCCAGGTGGTCCACGTTTCCCAGATAGCGGCCCTCACGCATGTCGTAAACGTGAGCAGCGGACGGGAAGTGCGGGCGCAGGCGCCCCGGCTTGGCATCGCCGGCATCGAAGAGCTTGCGGCGGACGACACCGAAATACTTTGCCTCGCCATCGTCGAACCGCGCGGCCTCCAGGCCTGGAACCCATGCGCCAGGCGAAAAACCTTCCTCGCGCTCTTCGATGCCCGCCGCCGCCTCGATCCCCTGAGCGGACAGCACCAGGAACAGCAGGTTGCGCGCATTGGCGGCGATCCGCGGGTTGGAGGGGTAGACATCGCAATTCAGGCATACCGCGGCGCCTTTGCCGCAGACGCGGCGCGTCAGCACGGGAATGCCGCCGGCGGTCACCGCGGCTTCCGCGCCATCCAAGGACAGCACTGGGTCCACAGCAATCTTGTCAATCTCGGGGCCTTGGAACGCTTTGCCCGCGAATGTCCCGGCGAAGCGGGCCGCCACTTCCCGCATGGGCCGCAGGCGGGCCTTCTTCTTTGCGTCCGGCTCGGGATCGTCCAGGAGTTCCGCGCCCCATTTCAGCCCAAAGAGCTGCTGGATCGGCTGCGCCCCGATCCGGCCGTGGCCGTCCGCGATACCCGGGCGCACATCCGCGACCGCCAAGCCGCCTTTCTCGACGAACTCGCGGATTTTTGCGGCCTCGGCGTCGCCAATGCATTGGGACGCGGGCATGAGCAGCGCGCGATAATTCTGCAGCGCGCCGGCGAGAATCTGGTCGGTCGAGACCAGGTCATACTGCAAACCCAGCTCCTGCAGCGCGCCGGCCAGGCTGTTGATGTGCCAAGGCACGGCGGGGCCGGAGACTGCGAACGAGAACAAGAAGCTGGCCTGCGAAGAGTGGATGGCGATACCGTCGTTGCCGCGCCGCGCGCCCAGCAGGAGCCGGCCGGGCCCTTGCTTGAGCTTGCGGATTTCCTCGCTGCTGCGCAGCAGGCACGGGTAAGGGTCCAGCCAGGGCGAGAGGCCGCCCTCGTTGCTCCAGGTCGTGTACCAGAAGACGTTGGCGCAGCCGCGCAGCAGGACCGCGTACGGCGCCATGCGGAAATGCTCCTCGTCATTGAGGCACGGCTCAACGTAGCTGCCGTAATGCGCACTGAGTATCGTGCCGGGCCGGGCAAAGGAACGGATCGCTTCAAAGCTGCTGTAGTCGCCCCACGGGCCGTAGGGCGTGGCATAGGCCAGCTCGCCCATGATGTTGGCCCAGTCGTAGCCGCGATAATAGTAGTTCCACAGCGGCGTGCTGATGCCCAGGCGCGCGCGCGGTTCCAGCCGTTGCAGGTTCTCGCGGCAGAAACGTATCGCGTCCACGAAGGTGGCGTAATTGGAGAGCCACTGATCAATGAGGCGCGAGTAGTTTCCGGTGCGCCGCATCGCGGCGCTCTGCGCCTCTTTGTCCTTGTTCTGCGGATGGCCCAGCCCCAGCACCTCGTCGAAGGAGCGATAGTCCGCCTCCCACTGCCTGTTCAGCGCCTCAACGGTTAGGTAGCGCTCCTTCAGGAATGCGGCGAGGCGTGCGACACAGGTTGCGGAGCAGCAGGCGCCCGTAAGCCCGCCGCCGCAGTACATGA
>JBEKKG010000960.1:0-3183 GCA_050010835.1 Planctomycetota bacterium | reverse complement strand
TAGCTGGCCCGCTCGCAACCGTTTTCCATCCACACGGCGGTCATCTCGCCGGCCAGCGCGCGCTCGGTAACGCCCGGCTTGACGGCCCGCATCATGGCCCGCTGCCCGGCAATCGATGCGTCCGATGCCTTGCGCAGCAGAGCAATCTCTCCTTCGTCTTTCACCGCCCGCAACTGCCCGGCCGGCTCGGTAACGTCGTGCGCCGCATCGCCGGTGTCCATCCCCAGCGTGGCCGCGGTGAACCCGAGCAGCGCCTTGGCCTGCGGAGCGCCGGGCTGCGTCCACAGGTTCCCCGCCAGATGCCGGTCGGCAGCGATCAGCCTGTTCAGCACCGCCGTTTCAAAGCCATGACTTGCGCGGAGGCTTCCTGAGCTCTCCATCGCCGACACGCGAAACGCAGAAGAGGCAGCCCGGAGGCTGCCTCTTCGTTTGCTGCGTGTTTCGTCTCAGACTATCTGTGCGCGGGGTGCGCGGCGGTGTGGTGCACCGGAGCCGCGGCCGGCTTGGTCGCCTTGGGCAGGATCACAACGCCATCCTTCATGATGATCTGAATTGGGTTGGGGGTGAAGGAGTCGTAGGTCCCGGTGAGGGTGACGGTCTGGCCGACGGCGGTGGCCGCGGCGATTGCGTCCGCCTTCGTCTTGGCCGCGGCGATAGCCTTGTTATACGCGGCCAGCTTGGCCTTGTAGGCGGCCTTCTGGGCGGGCGTTGCCTTGGCGGAGGGCTCCTCCGGCGCCTCGATTGTCTCCGGCGGCGCCATGTTGAAGGTGAAGTCAGCGGTCTTGGGATTGGCCTGCTTGGCGTCGTCGGTGACGGCAACCTTCAGCACGGTCGGCGAGGAGCTGATAACGAGTGCGCCGGGAATCTGCACCGACTTGCCCTTGATCGCGTCCCATACCTTCGCGGCATCATCCGGAGAGCCAAACTGGAAGACCAACTCCTTGTCTTCGGTGGCAAGTGTGGCGTAATCGGCTGTAGTGCTGATGAAGCCGTGGATTTTCTCCGCCTGGGTTGGGGCGGGCTTGATCGAGGCGAAGAGGCCCGCGGGCGGGTTCAGATTGGCTGTGGCCGCGGCCAGGACTGCATCGTAGCCATCCATGCCATCGTGGTACTTCTTGTAGCAATAATTGGCGTAATTGGCGAAGTTAGTCTTCAATGCGGGAGGGGCGTAGGCAACTACGCGCGATGCATAGAAGGTGCAGTCGAGGTAGTCGGGCGGGGTGGTCTGGTAATATGCCTCGGCCAGGTAGAAGGTGTCCATAAGAACGGGGCCGGGCTGCGTGGTCTGGACCAGCGGGAGCGCGGCCAGCTCCTTCTTGAAGGCGTCGATGGCGGTTGCATTGTCGTTCTTGTTGAAGGCCGCGTTGCCGATCGCGCTGTAGAAGATGGGGAACGCAATGTCCTGGAGCTTCTTGAAATCGGCGTCGCCGAGAGCGGCCGGCCGAGGCGCGACAAGCCCCTTCTGGGCGTATGCCGCGGCGGCGTCCAGCGCCGCCTGCTTGGCCGCGGCATCGGTGAGCGAGCCCGCGGCCTGACTGCGGAAAAAAGTCTCCAGAGTCAGCGCCTGCATATTGCTGGGGTCCAACTGCAGAATGCGGTCGGCAGCGTCCAGTACCTTGGCGCCATTGCCAAGCTGATAGTAGGTCATCATCAGCATCACCAGCGTGTTCTGCTTCACGCTGGAGTTCGGGTACTTAGTCAGGTAATCCTCAATCGCCGCCGCCTTGACCTGCGGATTGCTCTGGCTTACGGCGTTGTTGTAGGCCGTGGCTTCGGCCTCCGGCATCTGGATTTGGGCCGGCTGCGTGCCGAGTTGAACTGCGGTCTGGGCGAAGGCCAAAGACAGACCCAATGTAAGTACGGCACACGCCAGGAGAGAGGCTAACGCTACCTTCTTCATGCAAGACTCCTCAGTCATATTGATAGATGCCTGCCGCCCAGTGGTCCCGGGGATCAAGTTGGTTCTCAACTTCGTGCGCGGAACCATTCTGTCGCCTTGCCGCAGCAACAGATGCGACACACTAGCTGCTGATTATAGGAATCCCGCTCTCCCGTGGCAAGTTCCTGCAAATACTGGCGGCGCCCAGATTAGGACACGGAGCAAAAACCACGGCAAAAGGCCAATCGCCCCCACTGCATCCCGGAGTGTGCCTGCGCCGGGGTCCTCGCGGGTCGCCCTGGCTTGGTATACTAAAACCAGTTTCGGGCTGCATCCGCCAGTTGCATGGTCGGAGCGGCACTGGAGAAGACCATGAGCGTCACCCAGCTTCGCGCCAGCACAGCGCCCTCGCCTCCGCCGAGAGTCACCTCCGACACACTTTTGCAGAAAAAACTTGCCCGCCGGCCCATCACCGCGTTGACCGCGTATGACTACCCCAGCGCGCGCCTGCTCGACGAGGCCGGCATCGACATGGTGCTGGTGGGCGACTCGCTGGGCATGGTCGTCCTGGGCTACGAGAACACCCTGCCGGTCACGCTGGACGAGATGCTGCACCACACCCGCGCCGTGGCCCGCGCCGTGCGCCATGCCTTCCTGGTTGCCGACATGCCCTACGGCTCCTATCACGCCTCCGCGCGCGACGCCGTGCGCAACGGGCTACGATTCATAAAAGAGGCCGGCGCGCAGGCGGTCAAGATCGAAGGCGGCAGCTCGCGCGCCCGCCTGGTGCGGCGCCTGACCGACGCCGAGGTCCCCGTGGTCGGCCACATCGGCCTCACGCCGCAGTCGGTGCATAGCATGGGAGGCTATCGCGTCCAAGGCACATCGCTCGACGCGATGCACCGCCTCACCGCCGACGCGCGCGCGCTGGAAGACGCCGGGGCCATCGCCATCGTCCTGGAAGGCATTCCGCGTGAACTGGCCGCGGCCATCACCGCCGAGAGCGCCGTCCCCACCATCGGCATCGGCGCCGGCCCGGAGTGCGACGGTCAGATCCTGGTCTTCCACGATCTGTTCAACCTCACCTTCAGGCCGCCCGCAAAGTTCGCCCGCCGCTACGCCGACGGCGCAGCCTTCTTCGCCGATGCGCTGGCGCACTACCGCGACGACGTGGCCGCGCACCGCTTCCCCAGCGACAACGAAAGCTACCACCTGCCGCGCGAGGTCAAGCTGGCATTCGAGGCTGCACTGGAAGCCGCCCATCCCCGCGCGCGCAAAGCATAAGGACCGAAACAAAATGTTTC
>JBEKKG010000959.1:0-3188 GCA_050010835.1 Planctomycetota bacterium | reverse complement strand
GTCCAGGTAATCCATGCCGTACATGTGAACCGTGAACACGGTCTGGCGCAGGTTGCTCTGGCAGGCCGCGCGCTTGCCCTTCTCTTTGGCCGTCGCCAGCGCCGGCAGCAGCAGGGCCGCGAGGACAGCGATGATGGCGATGACGACTAGAAGCTCAATGAGGGTGAACCCGCCTTGTGCGGCGTTGCAAAATGAGCGCTTTAGTGAGATTTGCATAACCGCGCTACGGTCTGGCTGGCAGATATCCTGCGCAATTCGCCGCGGGCGAGGCAATGAGGAAAACCGGGCCAGCGAAGAAACTTCCAAATTGCCAAAGCCGCTCTTCGGCTTCGTTGCCCCCAAGACATAATGTGAGCTTGAGCAAAAAGTGCGTAGCGCCTCAGTGAAGGTGGGTAGGGCGCGCCACTCCGTGCGCGCCGTCGTGTCCCGCCGTTGCCCGGCGCGCACGGAGTGACGCGCCCTACCCGCTTCCGCCTTCACTGAGCGGCTGCAAAAGTCTCACCAATCGGCTTGACCTCGCTTCCGGTGTGATGATAGTCTCTGGTTGTACGGAAAAGAAATGTTGTCTTATGAACTTGCCTGAACCAGCCGGTTGCAAGAGTTCGCCCCCCTTGCAGCCCGTTCGCCGCGCCTTCACTCTCATCGAGCTTCTGGTCGTCATCGCCATCATCGCCATCCTGGCCGCCCTCCTGCTGCCCGCCTTGGCCAAGGCTAAACTCAAGGCGCAGCGGATATTCTGCATCAATAACCTGAAGCAGGTTGCGCTGGCCTGCAAAATGTATGCCGACGATAATAACAGTAAAGTTGTTTCGTCCTATCCCACCTACAACGGCTTCACCGCCACCTGGTGCGGAGGCAATGCCGAGACAGGGGGGTTGCCTGGTGCCTACGTTTATGGCGGAGCAGACCCTGCCGGCATTCAGTCGGGACTTGTATGGCCTTATGTCAAAGCGCTGGGCATCTATCACTGCCCAGCCGATCATCGCTTGGCCAGCGATGCGGGTGTCGCCTCCCAATTCAAGGGAAAGCCTATTCTACGCAGCATCTCGATGAATTCCTACATGGCCGGCAGGAACTTTGGCGCAAGAACGGATTGGGTTATAACCAGTCCTGGTGGCGCTCAGGATCCGGCCCATCCAGTTTATCTCAAAGAGACCGATATAAAGGCTCCGTCGCTGACTTGGCTTACGGCAGATGAGGATCAGGAGAGCATCAACGACGCCATGCTCTGTGTGAATGTGGGGACGCAGGGGGCATTTCCGGATCTGCCGTCCCGCGCTCATGGGTTTGCCTTCGGCATCAGTTTTAACGACGGCCACGCTGAAATCCACAAATACTTAGACGCCGCCAGCAAGAATTGGCGAGTAGATGTCGGCATGGGAGGGGTGCGTGACTGGATGTGGTTTACGAATGTCACCACCCATCCGATGCGTTAGATGAAGGGTATCAAGCTGGTGAAGACGGCAAAGTGGGTAACGTTGTTTCTGCTCGCCGGCGTGCTCGCCCTGGCCGGCTGCGGCAAAGAAAAGCCCAAGGCACCGGTCAAGCAGGGCGTAACTGTCGATTTGCCGAAGCTGCGGGAAGCCTTCGCCACGGCGAGTCCCGAGCTTCAGACTGCTGTGTCCGAGGTGGCCATGGGCCTCCGTTACAGCGAGTACCCCCGTGCCTTTGCTGGGCTGGACACGCTCGCCAACACCCCTAGCCTCACCGAGCCCCAGAAGAAAATCGTCGGCGAGGTGACCGCACAGGTTAAAGAGGTGGCCAGCAAGGCCGCCGCATCGCCCGAACCCGCTCGGTAGGGGCATTCCCAAGTGGCAGCGGCGCCACGCCCAGCAACGTAGGACCAGCGTCTTGCCCGTCGTGGGCTGCGAGGCTGGGAGTGAAACGCTGTTTGCGCGGGGCAGACAGCGTGCTCTCTCAGGCGTTAGGGCATCCCGCTGTGAGGCCGGCGCAACTTCGCGATTGAAGAACCACGCCCAGGGAATATGCTCGGCGCGCTCATATGTTGTATAGACAAGCTGGGAAAACCGGGCAAATGGTCTCGATTCTGGGATTTGGCTGCATGCGCCTGCCGATCCAGGAACACAAAGCCCACCTGATTGACGAAGAAAAGGCCCAGGCAATGGTAGATTATGCCATCCGCAACGGGGTAAATTACTTCGACACGGCCTACGTTTATCACTCGGAAGTGCCCTTTCAGGTGGGCATGAGCGAGTTGTTCCTGGGCCATGCCTTGAAAAACCAGCGGCAGAAAGTCCACTTGGCGACCAAGCTGCCCAGTTGGTTTGTTGAGAGCCGGGCCGACATCGACCGGTACCTGGACCAGCAACTCGCGAGGCTGCAAACGGACCATATTGACTTCTACCTCATGCACAGCCTGACCGGCGAGCTGTGCGAGAAGCTCAGCCGCCTTGGCATGACGGAATTCCTGGACGCAGCGATAGCCGACGGGAGAATCAAGTACGCCGGTTTTTCCTTCCATGACGATGCGCCGCGCTTCAAGCCGGTCGTGGACGCTTACGATTGGTCGTTCTGCCAGATTCAATACAACTTCATGGATGAGGACTTCCAGGCGGGCCGCGCGGGGCTGGAATATGCAGCCGGCAAGGGGCTGGGGGTGATCATCATGGAACCGTTGCGCGGCGGGGGACTGACCGCGCGAATCCCGGACGACGTGCAAGCGGTGTGGGACAAGAGCCGTGTGAGACGGACGCCAGCGGAATGGGCGCTGCGATTTGTCTGGAACCGGCCGGAAGTGAGTGTGGTGCTTAGCGGCATGAGTGAACCGTGCCAGGTGGAAGAAAACATAAGAATCGCCAGCCAGGGAATGGCCAACTCACTGACTGGTGAGGAACTGGCACTGATCCAGGAGGCCAAGGCGATTTATCAGGCCAGGACCCGCGTGATTTGCACCAGTTGCGGTTACTGCATGCCTTGCCCCACTGGCGTCAATATCCCGGCCAATTTCCTGCAACTGAACAACCTCGCGATTTACCGGGACCGGGCGTCCGCCGAGTTCTTCTACTGGCACATCCTCAAGGAAGAACAGCGAGCGTCCCATTGCGAGGAATGCGGTCAATGCGAGGAGCTGTGCCCCCAGCACATCCCCATTCCGGCCACGCTCAAGGAAGTGGCGCAGGAGTTTGAGCGCCGATGAGTGAATCGGCCTGGCTACGGGCAGCCCTCAG
>JBEKKG010000958.1:0-3190 GCA_050010835.1 Planctomycetota bacterium | reverse complement strand
AGCTTGCCCACCGTCTCGCGCAGAATCGCGTCGTCGTCCACCAGCAACAAACGCGCGCGTTGGGCCTGCGGCGACGGCTGGGGCGCGCCGGCAGCCACAGCCACCAGCCGTCCGTGGGAATCCGCGCCGGTCAGGATCGCCTTCTCGCCCTTGCTGCTGGGCCGCCTGGCGGGCGGCAGGCGAATGCGGAAGCTGGTGCCTTGCCCCACCGCGCTGCGGCAAGTGATCTGCCCGCCGTGGCTGCGCAGGATGCCAAAGACCATGGAGAGGCCGAGGCCGGTTCCCTTGCCGGGTAGCTTGGTGGTGAAGAACGGTTCGAAGATGTGCTCCTGCACATCCTCGCTCATGCCCGTGCCGGTGTCGGCCACCTCCACCAGCACTCCGCCCGAAGCCGCCGCGGGGGCAGGCGTGGCGCGAATGGTCAAGGTGCCGCCGTTGGGCATGGCATCGCGCGCATTGACGCACAGGTTGACCAGGACCTGCTGCAACTGGGTGGCGTCGCCGTAGACCAACGGCAGCTCGGGCGCGACAGTGGAGACGAGCTGGATGCTGTGCGGGAGCGAGCCGGAGAGGAGCGCGGCCGTCTCCTTGATCAGAGTGCCGAGATCCACCGCGCGGGGCTGGAGCACCGATTTGCGGGCAAAGGTCATCAGCTTGCCCGTCAGGTCGGCCCCGCGGTGCGCCGCGGACTCGATGTGGGTCAGCGCCGCGAGTATGGGTTCGTCGCCGGTCTGCGAACGCGCCACGGCGCACTGGCCGATAATGCCGCCCAGCAGGTTGTTGAAGTCGTGGGCCATCCCGCCGGCCAGCGCGCCGACGGACTCCATCTTCTGCGCTTGCAGGAGCTGGGCCTCCAGCAGCGTTTGCTCGGTGATATCCACTCCCAGGCAGACCATGCCCGTGACCTTCCCATCCGGACTGCGCAAGAAGCTCGAACGCCAGCGGATCTTGCGCTCGCCCCCTTCGCGGGCAGGCCAGTGCAGCACCAGTTCCTGGCTGCAATCCAGCGTCGCGAAGGCGGCCACGGTGAAGAGCTCCAGCTTGGCGCGCTCCCCGGCGTTGAGAGTAGCCACCGCGGCAAGGCGCTGCCCAAGCACTTCGGACTGTTTGCGCCCCACCATGCGTTCAGCCGCAGCGTTGAAGCTGAGGATGTTGCCTTGCGGGTCAATGCTGACGAGGATGGCGTGGATGCCGTCCACGACTTCCTGGAGCCGCTTTTCGGAGGCCCGCAGCGCCCGCAGCAGTTCGTCCCGCCACACCGCGGCGGCGGCCAGGCGCGCCACGCCGCCGAGAGACTGCAATTCGCGGGGCTGGAAAACATAGGGCTGCTTTTTCCACACGCCGAAGACGCCGGCCTGACCGCCCGCTCCCGACATCGGCACGATGGCGCCGGAAACAGCCCCGGGCAGAACCTGGAGGAACTGCTGGCCCACGCGCGGGTCGGTGGCAGCGTTCTCGATCGTCAAGGTCTGGTTTTGCCGAAAGGCCAGGGTGGTAACGGCCTGGGCCTGCAAGGGCATGCGCAAACCCGCCGCAGCGGCGGGAGAGTAGTCGCCAAAAAGAGCGCTGGTGACGAGGGCTTGGCGGCTCTCATCCAGCAGCAGGAAGCCGGCGCCAGCGAGCTGGAAATGGCGGCAGACCAGTTCCGCGATGCGCCGCAGCGTGCCCTCCAGGGCGGGGCTTTCGACCAGCAAGTGCCCGACCTCGTTGAGCAGTATCAATTCGTCGGCCCGCTGGTTCGTCTGGGCAATGAGCCGCACGCGGCGCAGGCTTGCGGAAGTCCGCCGGCCGATCTCCTCCGCCAGAACGGCCTCCGCCGGCCCGACCGGCTCGCAGCCGTCAAACAACCAGACCATTGCGCCGGCGGCGGCTGAGTCCGGCGTGGCCGTGGCCAAGGGGATCACGAGCGCGCTGCGTTCCAGCCAGCCCTCGGCCAGCGCCAGCGGCGCGGCGGCCGGTGCCCGCACACCCACGCCGGTGGTCCGCCCTTCGCGCAGCGCCTCCGCCAGCAGCCCCGGCCCTTGTACTGAGACCGCCGCCTGCTGCGCCGGCGCGAGCCGCTCCGCCACACCGTCGCAGGCGGCACAATGCACGGCGCCCTGCGGGCCCGCGCCCGAACGGATGAAGATCGCCAGCGCCTGCGCGCCGAGAACGGGCCGCGCCGCCGCGGCTGCGACCGTCAGCAGACGGGCCTCCTCGCTTTCCGCCTCGGTGAGGCGCTGCAATGCGGCCATCTGCTCCTGGCGGCGCAGCAGGGCCGCCGTCTGGCGCTCGGCTTCAGCCCGCAGTTCCCGCCGCTGGCGGCGCAAGAGCAGGAGGGTCAGCAGGCCGGCGAGGACGAGCAGCAGAAGCAGTGCGTACCACCAGAACGCGAAATAGGAGAGACCAATCCCAAACGTAGCGTTCATCATAGTCCGCCGCGATATTGCGCCTTTACAGGAAAACCTTCCAGAATCCTAACCGGGGGCGTTGCCCCTGGCTATTCTCTTTTGCCCCTTCGAGAAAGTACGTGTACTTGAAAGTCAGGCTCTTTGACTCGAAACTGCACACCGCAATGAACAGCCACTACAGCACCAATGCGCGCGCGCAGGCTGGCGACCAGGGGGGCAAGCCGGAGGCCTGCCCTGCGGCGTCCCCTTCCGATACGCCGATCATGAAGCAGTATCAGGCGGCCAAAGCACGCTACCCGCAGCATTTGCTGCTCTTCCGCATCGGGGATTTCTATGAGCTTTTCTACGAGGATGCCAAGACCGCGGCGCGCGCGCTGGGCCTGACCCTGACCTCGCGCCAAAAAGGCCCGGATGCCATCCCGATGGCCGGGGTGCCCTACCACACCGCGGAACAGTACCTGGCGCGGCTGCTGCGCCAGGGTTTCTCCGTCGCCGTATGCGACCAGACGGAAGAGGCCGCTCAGGCGAAAGGCCTGGTCAAGCGCGACATCACGCGCGTCGTCACGCCCGGCACGGTGCTTGAGGACAACCTGCTCGAAACACGCAAGGCCAACCGGCTCGTGGCGGTGCTCCCGCAAAGCGTGGCGGAGCCGTCAACGCCGCGCAAAGCGGAGAGCGCGCCGCTTTATGGCGTGGCTGTGGCGGACCTGGTGGCAGGCACGATTTTCGTGCAGGAACTGGAGGGCGAGCCGGCGCTGCGCTCGGAATTCGCGCGGCTGGCGCCGAGCGAGTGCCTGCTG
>JBEKKG010000957.1:0-3192 GCA_050010835.1 Planctomycetota bacterium | reverse complement strand
TGGCCGGTGCGCACGGGCATTCTGGTCGAGAACGGCACCGGCTACTGCGCGGGCGGCCTGTTCCCGGTCACTGAAGGCGTGTACCTCGCGGCTTTCGACGTGGCGACGGGCCGGGAGGACTGGAAACGCAAAGTGGACGTGGCGCCCCAAGGCTGCCTTGCCGCCGCCGCGGGCAAATTGCTCGTCCCCACGTTCGTCGGCGTCGCTCAACGGCGGCGGCGCGATGAAATCGCCTTTGCCTGGGCCATAAGAAGTTGGGTTCGCCATTCGCCGGTGATCCGATTCCGAGCGGCTTGCTCGTTATCGTCCGGCCCAAATAAAAAGAGCGCCGGACCAAGCCGCCGCTCACAGGACCCCGACCAAGGGGCACGATAGAACAGCAAACCTGGCCGACGCCCCTTTGGGGGGCGCGGCTCAAGTCGCTGTTTCTTGCATTCATGAGTCTTGCGACTCAAGTTGGCCGTTCAGAAGGAAACAGTTCCTTGACGCTCGCGCGTCAACTCAAATTGTCACAGCATCGCTTTTGGTTTTGCGCTGACAGAATCCTCCTCATGGGTCCTGAAACGCCGGCACGCGCCGACACAAGAAACGCTATCCCGGCCACCCTGTGTTGTCAATAGCGGGTGGCTCAAGAGCGCGCAATTCCGCGAACTGCGCGACGGCGCGCCCTTGCTGAGTGGCTTGGCGCCAAGCGGCGCGCGGGGCAGGGCGGCTTTGTTAACGTCAGCAAGCCTGCCTTCCCGGACACCGGCCGGATTCTACGGCGAAGGGCACCTTCAGAGACGCCAATGTTTGTTGGGAAGATGAACTATGCAGGCGTCGGGCCGCCGGGCAGATTGTATAGGAGTTTCCGCTTGATCCAGATATACTGCGTTCTCTCAGCTTTGATTGGCCTCTTACTAACGTCTCTCTCGTAGTATTGCCTCTCCCACCAACCAATAATTCTCTTGTCTGCACATGCGGTCACGTGCGTGCAACGCGACATTCTGCCTTGCGTTTCCGCCCATCTAACAAGGTGCCCCCCCAGCCCCTTTTCTCCGTCCTTGTTGGCGGCGACAAGATCAATGAACAACTCTCCGCCCTCAATCAACTTGAACTTCAATACGGCGACTATAGTACCTTGATTCTCGTAGACGTAAACCCTGACGGAGCGGTCCAATTTCATTTCATACCAGTGGTCTTCCCATGACCACTTGTCGTATTCGTTCTTCTTAGTGCGAATGTAAGGCCGCCCGACGTCGTCCTCCCTCAGCATCCTTAAGCAGCCGAAAGGCATCACCGCATTATTCCACATTTCTTTCAGAAGGAACAATGCGCGGTCATGGTCACCTGTCACCGCGCCAAATCGGTTCGGGACGGTTGACGCACCCGCCTTTAGGACCAAGGCGTAGCTGCAAATGTCGGCGGGCGCAAGCCTCTTCACAGCCTGGAGAGCATGATACAGGGTCTCGCCCGAATGCACAGAGCTGTCCATGACCAGAACGCGCTGATTCTTAATGGCCTTCGCCGCCTGAGCCTTGCCGTCACTGAACACAACCATAGCCTTATCGCGGTCGTAATCGAGACGAACGACTTGAACTTTATCGCCAAGACAACCGCTACGATCCTGTTTGTCCAGTTTGTAGAGCTGTTGGGCAAGAATGCTTCCAGAGACGCCGATAGGGCACCAAACCAATGGCGCGTCCGTCTTGGGCGTGTCCGTCTTTGGGTCCAGGAAACACCCGATGAGATGGCGAAGGTAAGCGTTGACCTCCTCTTCGCCAAGGTAGACCATGCGCATTCTTGGGACTACCCCTATCTCCGCGCGCGCGGAATCCCCAGAGGGTGATGGTCTATAATCTTGCCAACAGCCTCATAAAAGCATTTACTGCACATAGGCCCGTCTTTGGTGGGCCTGTTTCCTGTCGTGCTTTCCTGCAACCGCTCGCCGCAGCAAGCACACTTAGTCACCTTGCCGCCTGTCAGTAGCCTTTCAGCACTAATTGCTGCAAAATCCTTGAGCAGCATGGCCATGCTCCCACCCCCCCAAGTGGCCTTCCCCCAGAGGCATCCCAAAAAATCCGCGTTCCCTCGACGCGGGATTTAACGCCACTGCGGCAACTTCTCTTTCTTTTCAGCAACCCTGTCGAGACGCGCCTTGGCCATGCGCGTCATGCTTCACACCGGGCCAAAGGCCTCATTCCACAGACAGTAACCACCGTTTTCCCTCCGGTCAACATATTTTTCGGCATTTTTGCTGTCGTCCTTAAGCTAAACCGCAAGCTTGTCCTGGGTTTCGGGGAGTTTCGGGGACGTCCACAGAACTTTCTTGGCGGGCGGCCCACCCCGGTGTAGCGAGGCATGGGTGCCTTCGGGGTGCGACGGCTTGCCACCCCAATCAAAGCGGCGCCAAGCCGCCGCACTCCAAAGGCGCCAACCCTGCACCTTTCTCGCTGGACTTTCCACCGCCCCGCACTATTGTCGCCCCCGGCGGACCAACCAGCGGAGTCCTTTCTTCGTGATCCCCAACCCACACCGCTGCCCTTGCTGCAAGCGGCAGTTCAAAAGCATAATGCGCCTTTCGCTCTGCCTGCTTTGCTTTGCAGCCGCGCTCACGGCCCAGGCCAACGACTGGCCGGCCAGCGGCCACGACAACGCGCGCACAGCCGCGGCGGAAGAGCCGTTGCGCTTGCCGTTGCGGCAGGCCTGGGTCCATTGGGCCGCTCAGCCTCCCAGCCCGGCCTGGCCTGCAGCCGCGCGCCAGGACTACTGGCATAAGCTCCTCAACCTGACGCCGAGCGTTACTTACGACCGCGTTTTCCAGGTGGCTGCGGCGCGCGGCGCGGTCTTCTTCGCTTCGTCCGCCGGCGACGAGATCTGCTGCCTGGACGCGGCCACGGGCGCGCGGCGCTGGTCATTCGTCACGGAAGGGCCCGTGAGGCTCGCGCCAACTCTCGCCGGAGACAAGGTGCTGGCAGGCTCGGACGATGGCTGGGTTTATTGCCTCGCGGCGGCGGACGGCACTCTGGCCTGGCGCTACCGGCTGGGTCCGCGCGAGGCGCGCCTGCCGGGCAATGGCCGCATGATCTCGCGCTGGCCGGTGCGCACGGGCATTCTGGTCGAGAACGGCACCGGCTACTGCGCGGGCGGCCTGTTCCCGGTCACTGAAGGCGTGTACCTCGCGGCTTTCGACGTGGCGACGGGCCGGGAGGA
>JBEKKG010000956.1:0-3196 GCA_050010835.1 Planctomycetota bacterium | reverse complement strand
CGCTTCGTGCGCCGCGCCCACGGCCAGGATGGCGGCCTCGGTCGGGTTGATGATCGCCGCGAATTCCTCCACGCCGAACATCCCCAAGTTGGTGATGGTGAAGACGCCCTCACCCTGGCCCTCGAGCTTCCCTTTGCGCGCGGCTTCGGCAAGGCGCTTGGACTCCGCCCCAATCTGCTGCAACGTCAAGCGTTCGGCGGCCACGATCACGGGCACGGCCAGGCCCTCTTCCATGCCGACGGCCACGCCGATGTTCGCAGTGGGCGTTTCGATCAGGTCAGCGCCGTCCAGCTTGCAGCGGAAGGCCGCGAATTCATGGATCGCCTTGGCGCAGGCCGCCACGACCACGTCGTTCACGCTGCACGGGTACTTCGCCTTCTCTTGTTTATAGAATGTCAAGAGCGGCTCGGCGTTGACTGTCAAGCGCAGGTAGAAATGAGGGATGTTCTGTTTGGACCACAGCAGGTTGCGTGCGATGGCCTTGCGCATCTGGCTCATGCGCCGGCGCACCTGCCCTGCCGCAAGGGCAGCCGGGACCGCAGCGCCGGCCTTCGCAGCGGCGACGTCGGTGGAAAGAATCCGGCCCTCCGGCCCGCTGCCTGCGCCGAGCGCCGCCAGGTTGATGCCGCGTTCCTGGGCCAGCTTGCGTGCCGCGGGCGAAGCCTTCACCCTCCCGCCCTCAACCACCTGTGCCACGGATGTGTCCGCGCCGGCTGTTTGGCGCGGACTCATCCGTGCGTCGCCGGTGGGCACGGATAAGCCCTCGCGTTGCGAGGGCATATCCGTGGCACTAACACCGCCTGGCTGAGCCAGGCATGTGTCTACATCGCTGTCCTTCTCGGCGATGTACGCAACAGGCGCCTGCACTGGGACGGTCTCGCCTTGAGGGACAACAATGCGCGCTAAGCGGCCCTCATCCACGGCCTCGACTTCGATTGTGGCCTTGTCGGTTTCAACAGTGAAAATGATCTGGCCCTTCTGGATGCGCGCACCTGGTTCAACGTTCCACTTGACAATCATGCCCTCTTCCATGGATTGTCCGGCCTTGGGCATGACGATCGGAATGACAGGCCCGGCGCTTTGTGGCGCAGGCTGTCCAGCCTGCGGAGGTGGTGGCAGGCTGACAGTCTGTGAAGGCGGTGGCAGGCTGACAGCCTGTGAAGGCGGTGGCAGGCTGACAGCCTGCCCCACCGCTCCCAAGACCGCCAAAGGGGTTTGAAAGGGAACTCTTTTCCCTGGCGGAGAGAGGACTTCCAGCAGCGTGCCGTCCAGCCCCGACTCGACCTCTATTAGTTCAGCATCGGTTTCGGTCAGGAGCAGGACGGCTCCTTTTTTGACGGTGTCGCCCACGGTCTTGCACCAGCGCAGCACCGTGGGTTGGCCAGTTCCCTTCACTTCAGGCATCTTCAGCGTAGGCATTGGCAATTGATCCGATTCTGCAAGTTTCCAGCAACCAAGAACCATCTATAGGCGCGTTTGCAGTTTTTTTCAAATGAATTTTCAAAAAAATGTTGAAAATATGAAAGAATCATGTCTAATCTCTGCAACTGTTTGATTGACTTTTGACAGTGAGCTTGAACATGAGCATGGCAACCCGGCAAAGACGTGAAAAGATACTGGCTGAAGTTGCCGAGAATAAGCATGTCACCATCAGGGGCTTGGCGACTGCCGTGACGGTCTCTGAGGCCACTGTGCGCCGCGACGTGAAAGCACTGGCCGACTCGGGCCAAGTGGAGCAGGCCCACGGGGGCGTGAGCCTGCCGCGGAACAGCAGTTTTTCGTTTCGTTCCAAGGCCTTGCGCAACGCCGCGGAAAAGCGCCTCATCGGCCGCCTGGCCGCTGAACTGGTCAGCGACGACGAACAGGTTTTCCTCGATTCCGGCACAACCTGCTTTGAAATGTTGCCGCCGCTCAAGCGCAAGCACGGACTGGCCATCATCGCGAACTCCGCGCGCGTGGCGATCGAGTGGGACGGGCCGGGCAAGTTGATCATGCTTGGCGGACAGTACCGCTTCGACCGCATGGACACCGCCGGCCCGCTGGCAGCCAGTGCGCTGGAGCAGCTCCGCGGCTACCTGGCCTTCATTGGGGCTGACGGGGTGAGCATGGACGTGGGCATCATGGCCAGCGACATTGACAGTGCGCAGCTTTACCGCCTGGCCATTCAGAATGCCCGCGAAACGATCCTGCTGATTGACCATACCAAGTTTGCCGCCCAGTCCCTGTTCAAGATCACGGGCTGGGAAGCGATCGCGCGGCTGGTCACAGACCAGCCGCCGCCGCCGCGGTGGGTTGAGTTCCTGCAAGCGCGCGGCATCAAAGTTCTTTTTCCGGAGAAGACCGCCAACCACAACATTCAGATTGGAGCCTAGACCATGCCCAAGAGCCAGATGATCGTCCCGAACGAAATGCGCCGCCCCGGCTACGTTGAGTTCGTGCCTGTCCCCCTCAATCAGTACAGCAAGACCATGAAGGACGAGTTGCAGCGGTACACCAAAGAGGATTTGGTCCGCATCCAGCGCGACATGACCATCCTCCGTGGTTTCGAGACCATGCTCAACGAAGTGAAGCTGCGCGGCAACTACCAGGGCGTCCCTTACGATCATCGCGGGCCTGCGCACTTGTCCATCGGCCAGGAATCCGCCGCGGTCGGCCAGGCGTATCACCTGGGCGTGGAAGACCACATTTACGGCAGCCACCGCAGCCACGGCGAGATTTTGGCCAAGGGGCTTTCCGCCATCCATAAGCTGGATGACAAGACCTTGCAGCGCATCATGGAGAACTACTTTGGTGGAGACTGCTTGCGCGTCGTGGCCAAGGATGCCACAGGCTCGGCGAAAGACCTGGCCATTGATTTCCTGCTCTACGGCGCGCTGGCGGAGATTTTCGGCCGCGAGGCGGGCTTCAACAAGGGCATGGGCGGCTCGATGCACGCCTTCTTCCCGCCCTTTGGCATCTACCCGAACAACGCCATCGTGGGCGGTTCCGGCGACATCGCCGTCGGCGCGTCCTTATATAAGCGTGTCATGCACCAGAAGGGCATTGTCATCGCCAACATTGGCGACGGTGCTCTGGGCTGCGGTCCTGTCTGGGAAGGCTTGTGCTTCGCGACCATGGACCAGTTCAGGGAACTGTGGGACAAAGACCATCGCGGCGGCCTGCCGCTCATCATCAACTTCTACAACAACTTTTACGG
>JBEKKG010000955.1:0-3198 GCA_050010835.1 Planctomycetota bacterium | reverse complement strand
TTGCTCGAGCAAGTGCTGATCGCGCTGGGTCGGGCCACGGCCGAGATGCGCCACGACCTTCTGCGCGTGCGGCTGGCGCCCATCTCCTCTATGTTTCGGCGCTACGTTCGCTATGTGCGCGATCTGGCGCGCGAGCGCGGGCAGGCCATCCAGCTCGTCATCGAAGGTGGCGAGGTCGCCGTGGATCGCGCCATCATCAGCCGCCTGCACGAGCCCCTGGTGCACATGGTGCGCAACTCGGTGGCGCACGGGATCGAGAGCGCCGCGGAACGGGCTGCCGCGGGCAAGCCGGCGCGGGCCCAGATCCTGCTGGGTGCGCGGCTGGCCGAGGGACGCGCGCGCATCGTGGTGGCCGACGACGGCCGGGGCCTCGACATGGCCGCGATCGCGGCCAAGGCCCGCGCCTTCGGGCTGGATCCCGAGCACATGCCGGAAAGCGAATTGCGGCGCCTGATCTTTCAGCCCGGCTTTTCCACCGCCACCGAGGTCTCTACCCTGGCCGGCCGGGGCGTGGGACTGGAAGTGGTGGCCAACGTGGTGCAGAGCCTGGGCGGCAGCATCGACGTGCGCAGCGTGGCCGGGCAGGGGACGGTTTTTCTCATCGATTTGCCGGTGACCGCATCGCTGGTCAAGGCCTTGATCTTCGGAGTCGACAGCGAGACATTCGCCGTGCCGGCCAGCTTCGTGGTCGACAGCATCGAGGTGCGGGAGGCATCGATGCTCGAGATCAACCGCGTGCTGCTCTGTCCCTGGCGTGGCGATTTCTTGCGTGTTCTCGACGCTGGACGCCTGCTGGGCTGTGCCGGGTTGGTGCAGGACTGGACGCGCCCCTATGGCATCGTGGTCGAGGCAGCCGCCAAACGCTGTGCCTTGATGGTCGACTGGCTGGTGGGTGTGCAAGAGATCGTGGTGAAGCCGCTGGACGAGACCCTGCGCACCTCGCGCGTGATCTCGGGCCTGACCATCCTGGGTCAGGGGCGCGTGGTGCCCATCCTGGATTGCAGCGAGGTGGTCAAGCGCGCGGCGGGTCCGGCCGCGGGCTTGCCCCCCAGAACTTCGTCGGGCGAGGATCCACACAGGAGCAGCAGCTATGGCATCTGAGCAACGCCCCGCCGCGCCCCCTGCATCGGCTGCCCCAACATCCGCGCCGGCCCGCGACAGTCTGCTGGCCTTTGCCGATTCGGTTTTGGCCCGCCCCGCCGCGCCAGCCGCTGCGGCCGAGGTGCAGCCCTACGTGACCTTCTTCCTGCGCCGTGAGGAATTCGGCCTTCCCATCTTGCGCAGTCGCGAGATCGTGCGCGTGAGTGAGATCACGCGCATCCCCGAGGCGCCCCCGCACGTGTGCGGTGTGCTCAATCTGCGGGGCCGGGTGGTACCCATCGTTGAGATTCGAACGCGTCTGGGGCTGGACGCGGCGCCCCTGACACCGCAGTCACGCGTGATCATGGTCGAGGCGCATGATCGCCTCTTCGGGTTGCTGGTCGATCGCGTGTCCCGCATCGCCAAAATTCCCGTCGCCGCCATCAAGCCTGCGCCGGCCGAGGCACTCTCCGCCAACACGGACTACGTCACCGGCATCGCCCAGATGGGCGCGGAGCTGATCATCATCCTCGATGTCGACAAGGTTCTCCTGCTCAACCCGACTGCGCCTCCGCCGACCGGCGCAAATTCGGAGCCGCGCGGATGACGGTGGAGGCCCTGTCTGATGTTCAGGAACGCCTGACGGCTTTGCAAGCGGCGGTGGCGGGTGCGGAGCGTGACCAGGCCATCGTGGCCGGCCTGAAGGATGCATCCCCGCTGGTGCGGCAGAACGCCGTCGCGCTGGCCGCGCGCTATCTGGCGCCCGAGCTGCTGGCCCGGTTTCTCGCCGACGACGAGGACGCGACTCTGCGCAACGGGGCTCAGGCGGCGCTGGAGCGGCAAGGACCGCACGCGATTCCGCACCTGCTCGCGCTCACCCGGGATGCCAACCACGAGTTGGCATTCTTCGCGGTGCAGATTCTGTCCACCATCAATGATGTTTCGGCCAAGCAGGCGTTGTTGCCGCTGCTCGATCACCCGGACCGCAACCTCGTCCAGGCGGCCGTGGAAGCGCTCGGCCACATGCGCGCAGTGGAAGCCGTCCCCGCCTTGATTCGCCTGCTGGCCAGCGATTCCTGGTTGCAGTTCGCGGCGGCCTCTGCTTTGGGCAGAATTGGGGATGCACGCGCGGTCGGCCCGCTGCTAGAACGCCTTGACGATGAGCTGCTCGCCGAGATGGTGATCGAGGCGCTGGGCCGAATTGGCGATGCGGATGGGCTTGAGCCCTTGCTCGATCGGCTGGTGTCAAGCGATCGCCTGCCGCTGCGCGATCAGCTCCTGCTGGCCGTGGCCGCCATTCTGGAAGACAACCCCGGCCTGCGGGGTGTCCGTGCGCGCGCGCGCCTGTGGCGGCCGGACGCTCGGGCTGGTTTGCGCGACTATCTGATTGGCTTGCTGGCCATGCACGATGCGATGCTGGCGCGGTCGGTGGGCGTGCTGGTGGTGCGCGCCGAGATGTGGGATCTGATGCCGGCGCTGTTGCAGCGCAATCCGGATCCCGGCGAGGAATCCTGGCTGGAAGGCATGCTTCGTCGCTGCCGGCGTCGTGCTCAGGCCGAGTTGCTGCCCTTGCTCCAGCATACCGACCCGCGGGTGCGGGCGGGCACGTTGTTGCAGGTGCCGTTCGACGCTGGGGCCACGTCCGCCGTGGCCGGCTGCTTGCAGGATCAGGATCCGGAGGTGCGTGCGGCGGCCTGCCTTGCGCTGGGGCGACTGCGCGAGCCGTCGGCTGCTGCGGCTTTGGCTCATGCCCTGCGATCGAGCGATGCGTGCGAGCACACGGCCGCGGCGCGCGCCCTGGCGCAACTGCCGGGCGAGAGCTTGGCCGTGCTGGCGCCCGACCTGGAACCAGAAGCTGCCGATGAGCAACGGCAGCGTGCGCTCACGGTGCTGGAACAGGCGCGCAGCACGATGCACGAGGAGCGGGTGCGCGCGCTGGTGCACGACGGCCCGCCGGTGGTAAGGCAGGCGGCCCTGCGCGTGCTGGGGCGGTATCCCGGCCGCGCGACTGACGAATGGATCATGGCCGGTCTGCGCGACGACGAGTTGGCGGTGCGCATCGCCACGGTCGAGATCCTGGTGCGCCGGCGCTGTCGCAAGGCCATCCCGGCCCTGATC
>JBEKKG010000954.1:0-3201 GCA_050010835.1 Planctomycetota bacterium | reverse complement strand
AAGGAGATGGGAAAACCGGCGGAAGCACGCGGCCTCTTTGAGGCGCTGGCCAAGCAGTTCCACGAGCGGCCCGAGGCTGCCAGCGCGCTGTGGCGTGCCGGGCAGTGCCGCCGCGAGGAACTGCTCGCCGCGCTGGCAGCAGCGCGCGCAACGCCGCTCAAGCCGGGCGTTAAGCCCGAAGAGCTCGCCGCCGCCGCCAAGACGATTGAGGACAGTCTGGCGGGGTTGCGCCAGACTGCCGAACTCTTCAAAACCGAGGCCGCCAAGCTGGCTGTAGGGCAAGCCTCTGGCGTGCCCGGCGACCCGAAGGGTCGCCCCACCACGGCGCCGGGCGACTTGGCAAGTCGCCCCACCAATGAGGCCTACCTGCGGATGATTTACGAAACGGGCTGGTGCTATCGCGCGCTGGCAGAAGCGGAGATCGAGGCTGCCCGCCAGAAGCTGCAGCGTGAGGGCCTGGAGAAAGTGCTGGCCAATCTGAAGAAGGCCGGCGCCGCCGCCAAGCCTGGGCAACCGGCCCCGCCGCTCCCGGCCTTGAACCCGCCTGAAGTGCCTGTGTCGGCAATCCCGGTGCAAGAGAGCGAGAAAGCTGCACGCGAACAGTACACGGCGCTCATCGCCGCAGCGCGCCGCTCGCCCCTCGGAACCCGGGCGAAGCTTGAAATGGCGGAAATGGACGCGCAACGAGGAAAGACCGACGCGGCCGTGGAGGCGCTGGCCGCCGCTTTGGAGGACAATCCGCCGCTGGAGTTGGCGGAGCGGATCCACCTGCGCCTGGCCACTTGTTTTCTCGCCAGGAACGACGTGGATTCCGCCCTGGCGCAGACTCAGGCCGTGGCCAAGAATGCCACGAGCAGCTTGGCAGGAGAGGCCGCCTGCCTGCTCGGAGAAATCTACATCCAGAAAAAGGATTGGCCGAACGCCATCGCGCAACTCGTGCCCTTCCGCGATAAGGACCCGTTCCGCAATATGCCAGGCCTGACAGACCGGGCGTTGTTGCGGCTGGGTTACGCGCTGGCCCAGGCCCAGAAGTGGGACGAGAGCCGCCAGACTCTGGAGGCACTTGTGCAGCGCTTCAACCAAAGCCCTTGGATCTATGAGGCCCGCTACGGCATGGGCTGGGCTTGGCAGAACATGAACCAGTTCGACAACGCCTGCAACGCATACACCGAGGTAACACGCGGGACGGCTGCGGAAGTGGCCGCGCGAGCGCAGCTTCAGATTGGTTTGTGCCGGCTGGCCCAAAAGCGCTATCCCGAAGCGGCCAAAGAGCTTCTGGTGGTGCCGTACACTTATGACTACCCTGAGCAGAGCGCCTGGGCCTTGTGCGAGGCCGGACAGGCCTACCTGGAACAAAAACTGTCCGGTGACGCAACGAAGCTTTGGCAGGGGGTGATGAAGGACTACGCGGCGAGCAAGTGGGCAGAGGTGGCCAAGCAAAGGTTGACTGCGGTCAAGTAGGACAGGCGTCTCGCCTGTCCCAGACAGGCAAGATGCCTGTCCTACCTGAGCCACGCCGAAAAATGGCTTTGCAAACCAAACTTTTGCGTCGCCGCGCGTAGTAGATAGT
The DNA here is from genome assembly GCA_050010835.1 of Planctomycetota bacterium. GTDB lineage: Bacteria > Planctomycetota > SZUA-567 > H5-PLA8 > H5-PLA8 > JAPLOD01. The sequence goes on along the minus strand of JBEKKG010000954.1, from coordinate 1,631 downwards.
AGGAAGAGGCCACAGGCCATGTGGAATCGAAAAATGGGCATGGTTAGAACTCAGGTAACAGCTTGGCGGCCACGGCAAGTGCAGGCGCGGGTGGGCCGCCGCGCTAATAGCCAGGGCCGGAAGGCCCTGGTAAACTTCAAGGGAGCGTGCAGGGAAGGGTTTGTATACTGCGCTAGCCCCCGGCGCCACGCGCAAACCACGCGCAAACCACGCGCAAACCACGCGCAAACCACGCACAAACCACGCACAAACCACGCACAAACCACGCACAAACCACGCACAAACCACGCACAAATCACGCGCTATAAACAAGATATGCGCGTTCCATTTTGCCCGATGTTTCAGGGGTTACAAGAACGCCAGAGCAATCTTTGTGGCATTGCCACAGGGCCAGGGGGGCACTAGAAGTGTTACCCGCTTCTGAACCAAAGCGGTGCCAAGGCGCCGCACTCCAAAGCGGCGCCAAGGCGCCGCACTCCAAACGTTGGGTGGTGGCCCCTGCCGTTCTGATCCTGTTGTTGCTGACGGGGCAGGTGACTCTAGGTTATATCGAGGTCCCCTATACTCTTGGCAAGGTCGTAACCGAATCAACCAATGTTCTTCTGATCCGCGTCGAGACGGTAGACAAGCAGAAGAACACCATCATTTTTCGCAAGGTCCAGGACATAAAAGGAAAGCACCCCACGGAGCTGATAAAACACAACATCGGCCAAGCCGGATATAACCCACGGGAATGGCAGAACATCATGGCCTGGGCTGAACCAGGCAAGACTGCCACAATGTTCCACAACGGGGAGGCCAGCGAAACGTGCATTGACAATTACTGGTATCAGGTCCACTTAGGCGGCGAGTGGTGGAACTTGGCTCACGCCGAGCCTTTCTTCCTGCGCACTTACGCGGGCAGGCCCGACAAGTTGGCAACTGCCGTCACTGCCATGCTGTCAGGCCAGGAGGTCGTGGTGCCGTGCATGGTTAGTGGCGACAAGAACGCGCTGCACCTGCGTTGCGCCAAGTTCCAACGGCTCAAGGCCAGCCTGAAGATCCAAGAATATAATCCGCAGCGGGACTTTGTGGACTGGGGCTCCGGTGGCGACGAGTTCCAGCCACTTGCCGGCATGCCTGGTTTCACGCATGGCCTGGCCCTCAGCCGCATCGGCTCCGGCGCCGCGGGGATTGCCGCAGCCGATTTCAACGGCGATGGCCGGATGGACCTGTGCGTCTTCGGCGTCGCCCAGGTGTCTCTGCTCCAGAATAACGGCAGCGCCTTCGATGAAATAAAGCTGCCCTTGGTTGGCGGCGCGCGCGCGGCAGCCTGGGCTGATTACGATGGCGACGGCAGGCCGGACCTGCTGCTCGCCACACCGTCGGGTCCGCGGCTGTTCCGCAACACCGGCAATAGTGAGAAACCGTTCGAGGACGTCAGCGCCGGCCTGCCTGACCAGGAATACTACAACCTGACCGCGGCCACGTGGCTGGACTATGACGGTGACGGCAAGCCGGACATCCTGCTGGCCGACGGATTCCGCGGTCTGCGCCTGTACCGCAACCTGGGCGTGCCGCGGGGCACAGGCCCGCACGCGAGCGGGGAATCCGCCGGTACGCCTCAACCCTGGGTCGGCAAGTGGCAGTAT
>JBEKKG010000953.1:0-3206 GCA_050010835.1 Planctomycetota bacterium | reverse complement strand
CAGAGCGTACCGCGGGCGTCCCGCCCGCCTTCGTCCTCGCGCCCTGCCGGCCTGCCACGGGCGGGCGGGACGCCCGCGGTACATTTGCTGACATGCACCCAGAGTAACAGGAAAGGGGGAATCCATGCGTCGGATGCGAATCACTCTGCCGGGGCTGCTGCTGGCCATGTTCTGCCTGGGCCACAGCCAAGGCGCGGAACCGCAGCCGCTCCAAGTGGCAGGCGTACGACCGGACAAAATTCTTTACGATGAGAAGGCGCTGGTCCACGGCGAAGTGACGGTCAAGAACAACGCCAAGGCAGCCCAGACCGTCACCGTCCGCGCCTGGCTGGAATGGGAGCTGGATCAGGCCACTCCGGCTCAGGAATCCCAGCTCACCGTCCCTCCAGGACAGACCGCCGTGGCGGCGTTCAACTGGCCTGCGGCGCCGGGCAAGTTCGGCCACGCGCTGAAGGCTGAGGTGCGGCTGGATAACGCGGTCGCGGCCAGCGGCGAGGAGTACTTCAGTGTGTGCAACGACTACTGGAACGTGGCGCTGATCGCCGCCGCCGGCTACCTCTGGCAACAGTACGACAACTTCAAGCCCAAGTCTGACCTGAAGTGGGCGGACGAGACCGTGGAGGGATTCCGCCGGGAGTACTTCAACGGCTTCGAGAAGTTCTTCTGGGCGCCGGACGACTTCCTCGAAATGGCGCCGGAGAAGGAAATCTGGTGGTCCGGCCAGGCACGCTACCTCGAAACCAAGGCGGGCCTGAAGGGCCTGATCGCCAAAGCCCACGCTCAAGGCCTGAAGGCCGTGACCTACGCCAAGCTCACCGGCGGCGGGCCGGCCGGGGCCGAGATGGCGCGGCGCCATCCGGAATGGCTCTGGCAATCGGGCGGCACGCTGGCGGTGGACCGCAACGCCAAGCAGCTCGCGGATTGGGACATTACCGCCGCGAAGCACTGGGGCGGCTGGGTCGCGGTCAACTACAACATGAACGACGCCAAGGTGGTGGACCTCGGCATCCAGGCGTTGATTGATTCCGCCGCCATGTTCGGCTGGGACGGCGCGCGCTGGGACGGCAACTTCGACGTGGCGCGCGAAGTGTACGCCCTCGACGGCAAACCAGTTGAGAAGCTGACGGCTGACGAGGCCGACACACGCAACGCCGACAACATGCGCCGGACCAAGGCCGCCATCACCAAGGCCTGCCCGCGGTACGTCTACGGCTACAACTGGTGCCAAAGCAACTGGGACCAGACTATGGCGACCAATCCCAGGGAATCCACGGAACTCTGCCGCGGCGGCGGCCTCATTATGAACGAGTACATCAACCAGGCCGAAAGCGTGCAACATCCGCTGCACCGCTGGGACGTGTACGGGCCAAGCGTCGCCAAAGACGTCGAGGCCATCAAGAAGCTGGGCGGCTACTACGGGCCGATTCTCGGCTCGCCGGACACCGCTGACGGCCGGTACACAAATGTCTTCGCGTATGCCGCGGGCGCGCATCCGTACTACCATCACTTGTGGAGCGCGTTCATGACCCGCTACGGAGGTTTCTGCTGGGACAACGCGCTGACCCGGCGCAATGATCCCGAGAAGGTCGCGGCCATTCCCGATGGCGTGTGGTGGCGGCACTGGGTCTTCGAACGCCCCCTGGACGCCACGCACAAGCAACTGATAATTCATCTCATCAATCGGCCCGACAAGCCCACCGTAGGCGAAGGAAAGAAGAAGGAGGACCTGCCGCCGCCGGCTAAGAACGTCGCCGTGCTACTACTGCCCGGAGCGTTCAAGGAATGGAAAGTCGTGCGGGCGATGCGCCTCAGCCCGGAACCCGCATTGAAGGAAACCGTGCCCGCCACGCCCGCGGACGGCGTCTGCACGATCCTCGTGCCGGAAGTGGCCGTCTGGAACATCCTGGTGATTGATTGCGAGAAGAAGGGAGGACAGTAAACATGAGGACAAATCTGGCTACCGCCAATTGGGAGCGCCGGCGTCCCGCCGGCCTGTCCCGCAAGCACGGGCCGGCGGGACGCCGGCGCTCCCAGGACGCAAAGCTGGCCGCGGTGCTCATCGCAATTGCTGTGTTCGCTGGGCGCAGTCCCGCCCTTGCCGCCACCGCCGAGAAGACCGGCGACAAGATCACCATGCAGAATGACCAGCTCAAACTCACCATTGACCTGAAACAAGGCGCGCGCATCTCGGAGTTCAGCTACCAGCCCTTCGGCGGGAACATCGTCTACCCCGTGGCGTCCAGCGGCGGCCTGCTCATGGATCATGTCTGGGAACAGACTTGGCCCGGCGAGTTCCTCAATCGCGCCTACGAAGCGGAGATCGTCAAGAACGGACCCGACGAGGCCACCGTGCGGGTCTGGACTGTGGGAACCGGCGACACGGTCAAAGGCGTGCGCATCGAGCGCCTCGTCACCTTGAAGGAGGGTGACCGCGCCCTGTACTGCAAGGTGTCGCTGGTCAACACCACGGACCAGGGCCGCGTGACGGGCTACTGGAGCCAGAACAACTATTGGTTCGGCGGCAAGAAGGAAGGCAACTCCTGGGCACGCCCCGCCATCCGCGGCATTGACCGCCTGGGGTTGGACGACAAGGGCAACGAGTGGTTTGCAGGCTCGTGGTATTACATTGACGACGCCACCGCCGGTTGGAACGCCGGGTTCAGCAAGGAACTGCGGCAAGGCATGATGTGCTTGATGGACTACAACGATCTCTGGCGCATCTACGACAACGCTTCCGCCATCACCACCGAGTGGATGTACGACCGCGTGGCCATTCCCGCAGGCAAGACCTGGAGCACCGGGATCGTTTTGTTCCCGGTGTCGGGCTTGAGCGGCTTCGTGCACGGCAGCCGCCATGCCGCCGCCAACTTCGAAGCGTCTGCGGCCGGCGACGGGCTGAGCATCGAGCACCAGATCGCCAAGGGCCTCGTGCCGCTGAAGGACGTGGTCTTGCACACCAAGGTGTGGGGCCTCAAGAAGCCCTGGACCGCCACCGTGCCGGACGCGAACTTCGCGGCGCTGACGGATGCGGCCCAGAAGGCCACGGTCAAAGCCGCCGGCGTCGGCGCCATGCCGGCGGGCATCCAGGTGACACTCACAGGCGTCACGGCGGACGGCAAGACGGTCACGGAGAGTTACGGCGACTACTTCGGCGGCGCCGAGGGGAAGAACAACGACCCCTTCAGCATGAAGCCGTATCTGGCCTT
>JBEKKG010000952.1:0-3209 GCA_050010835.1 Planctomycetota bacterium | reverse complement strand
AGCCAGATTCCCGTCATGCCGTTGCCTATATGCGTAAGAGCACTGAGGAACAAGCGCAGAGCATCGATCTCCAGCAGGCATCCATTGAACGTGGAGCGCGGCAGCAAGGCTACGAAGTAACCGCCTGGTTCAAGGACGAGGGCGTCAGCGGTACAATCCCCATGGACGAACGCCCGGGCGGCCGCAAGCTCTTCGAGCACCTTCGGACGCACCCAGAAGTCACAGCAGTTTTCTTCGACGACATCACGCGCATGGAGCGCAGCCCTGACCTGCACTGCTACAGCCACCGCCTGTACGAGTTTCACAGCAAGTACAAAGTGGTTGCGTTCTTCGTCAGCGACCAGCAACGCAGCGACAGCCCCCACATGAGCGATTTCCTGATCTGCATCATCAAGGGCCTTGAGTCCAGCGAGTACTCAAAGAAGCCCAGCTTCAAAACAGCGCGCGGCCAGATCGCGGTCGTGCAAAACGGCTGCCTTTCCGGCCGGCAACCAGCCTACGGCATGGACCGCCTGCTCCTCGACGTTGACGGCACGCCGCTCAGCCGCTGGGTGGTCTTGGATGATGGATTCCTGCAGAAGTTCAACCCCGCAGGGACCGACCTCCTAGACAAGCCAATCCCGCCGCTCGTCCGCTACCGGCATGAAACCGATGAGCGCGGCGGCCGCGTGCCCGTCGAGATTCGCGTGACCGAACCCATCCCAAAGACACGCAACCAGCGCATCACACTCGTCGCAGGCCGGGACGAAACGAAGGTTGAGACAGTACGGTTCATCTTCGAGCAGTTCGTGAACACGTCCATCGGACTGCGAGGCCTTGCCGGCGTGCTGAACAAGCGCGGCATCCCGCCGCCATGCACCAACGGCGGGCCGCGACGACGGCACGCCCGGCCAGGACAGGCTGCCTTCTGGCGCCCCAGTACGGTGCGCTACATCCTCACCAACCCCGCGTACTACGGTGCCATCACTTTCAACCGGCGCAGCCTCTCCAAGTTCTGGCGGATCGAGAACACCTCCAATGGTGATAATGGTTGGCAGCAGATTGAACAAGACCTGATCAGCCGGCGCAGCACTCACTTCAACGGCCAGCAGCACTGGGTTCAGAACGTGGTGCGGCCCGAGGCTGCCATCGTTTCGCAGGACGTGTTTGAGCGCGCACAACGCAAACTCGCGTGCAGGTCACGCGGGAGGACCTCACTACCCCGCGACCGGCGCTCCCGCTTCCTGCTGTCCGGTCTGCTCCGCTGCCAGTGCGGCTCCCGCATGAACGGCGTCACGCTCAATCGCACCAAAGAGTACAAGAACGGCAACAACCAGACCTTCACCTACCGCCGCTACGTCTGTTCCACACACCTTAGCACCGGCGGCGCGTACTGCAGCCACAACGCCGTGGATGGCGATGCCCTGGAAACCTTCGTCCTGCGCCAGACCAGCGCGTTCCTGGCATCCTTCATCAGCCCGGCCAACGTCGCCAGGAAGGCCGCGCGTCTGCTCAAGACTGACTCTCACACGCCGCGCTCCGCGCAAAACACCGCCGCGCAGGCCGAACTGGAACAAATTGAGAGCAACCTGGCCGGCCTACCCCCGCTCGGACAGATCGCGCCGGCACTGCGGGCAGCGTTTCAGGAACAGCAACGGGTTTGGGATGACAGGTGCAAGACCATCCGCCGCGAGCTCGCCACCACTGGCAAGCCCAGAACAGCAGAACCACAGCCCGACGAGAGCATGGAGGAAGCCAAGAAACTGCTGACCGAGATCGAAGGCCTGAGCCTGAGCGACGACGCCTGCCGCCTGCGAGAGATACTCAACCGCTGCATCGCTGAAATACGGCTGGAATTCGCCCCTGTCCAGCAAGGCCGGCGCACGCTGCATCAACTCCAGCGCGGCGAGCTGGCCTTCTTCGGCCAGCCCGGCAGGTTGTCACTTAAAGGTAATCGGGGCGGCCCCATTTGTCCTTTAGGGAACAACCCACCCATAGTTCGGTTTGCGGCAAGCGATGTTTTCATAACACCCGTGGCTGTCGCATCTTAGCTACGAGGAGGGCCCAAAACCGATGAACTAGATGCCGATAACATCCACTCGTAAAGTGACTGCGGAAGTCCATCAACTTGACGCAGCATGCTGACTGGGTATGATGGAAGTTCCGTGTCTCTCAAGGATTTTGGCTTAGAGGAACAAACCCATGAAACCAATGAAGTCGCTGAGGTCCCTGAAGCCACTGAAGCCACTGAAGCCGCTGAAGTCCTTGAAGTCCCTGAAGCCGATGAAGTCCATGAAGCCCATGAAACCGTAGATCAGGAAGAACACCGCTCATTGCTTAGCTTGGCACCAACGGCTCTCTCTGGCTACGCCGTCCGCTTACGGTGCAGGCCCACAGTCCCCTTCGGGAACTGCTTTAGATCAGCGGAAGGCTTTGGTCGGTACGCATGGCCCGCCTCTCTGTGGCCGTCACACGCGTACAGCATTATGTGCAGGCGAGCGGATGTCGTACTTGAGGGCTATGATGGCTTTCAATGTGGCGGTGACCGATTGGCGGTCATATTCCCTTTCTGAGTCCGGCAATTCTTCGTATGGCACCAGGCACGGGTGCTTCTTGTTGATGTCGTCACGCTGCGGCCCGTAAGTCCAGCCCTCCTGGAATCGCTGTCGTGCCCAGGTGTCGTGAACGTTCTTGGCCAATAGCTCCATCAATCCCGCCAGGTCGCCAGATAAACTGACATGGCCGGTCTCTATGGGCTTAGGCTCGTAGTTCATGGTGGCCTCCCAGGGAATCTAAATGCCGACAGGAGTGTACCACCTCTACGCGTCGGTTGGAAGATTTGATTCCCCTGCCGTACTTTCTTGGTGATTTTCGACGTTTTCACATCGTGAGGCGGCTACTATAATGCTCCCATTGCGGGCTGCGCAGTTACTTGTCTGAACCCCGCAAGCCTTGTTGCTTAAGGGGCTCCGAAGACAGGCCAGAGTGAGAGGGCAACGATGTCCAATCCAGCTAGTGCTGAACCTTCAGTGTGCTGCCGGCCTCTGCCTTTGGTTGTGGGGATTTGCGGTCACCGGGATCTGCTGGATGAAGAAGTCCCACTGCTGCGGCAACGCGTGCGTGAGATACTGGAGGAACTCCACTGCAAGTATCCTCATACGTCACTGGTCGTGCTTTCGTCCCTGGCAGAGGGAGCGGACCGACTCGCCGCACAGGTTGCGCTGGAGCTG
>JBEKKG010000951.1:0-3215 GCA_050010835.1 Planctomycetota bacterium | reverse complement strand
AGAGCGTACCGCGGGCGTCCCGCCCGCCTTCGTCCTCGCGCCCTGCCGGCCTGCCACGGGCGGGCGGGACGCCCGCGGTACATTTGCTGACATGCACCCGCGGCTCACGGCACTGACCTGAAAGCGCAGAGGTGCTTTTCGGTGCGGATGTAGATCGTGTCGGCGTCCAGCGCCGGTGTGACGAAGGTGCGCTCTCCCAAGTCATGCTGATGAACCCTTTGGGGGGCGTCGCCCGCCTTCACGACCGACACTTCCCCTGGGTTCGAGATCAGGTACAGGTGGTCGTTGGCGAGCACCGGAGAAGCGCTGTACTGTCCGCTGCCGCCGAGGCGCTCGCTGTAAACGATTTTTCCGTTGGCGGCATCCACGACGGTGAGGAGGCCACCGTTCCTGACCATGTACAGGCGGTCCTTGTAGAACAGGGGCGAGGGGATTTCCGGAATGCCCTGATGCAGTTGCCAGTCCACATTGGCCGCTGTGACATCCCCATGGCCCCCCGGCCGGATGGCCATGAGCAGCGGCTTCCCGGGGCGGGACGACATGGCCGCGACGAACTCCTCCCTGGTCAAATAGCCGTCTTTGTTCTTGTCTATCGAGTCGAAGAGCGCAGCCTGCTGCGCCTTCCGTTTTGCTGGATCGGCGGGCAGCGGAACCCCGAACCCGGGGTGCTCCACGGGCAACTCGGGCCGCAGCGGAAACGTGAAGTACTCGGTCATTTCGCTGCGCGCGATCTTGCCGTCGCCGTCGGCATCGAACTTCAACATCGCCTCCCAGAACGGCTGGGGGTCAGGCTGCTCGTCAGCCCCGCCGCCCAGCTTCGCCGCCGAGACGTAGACGCGGCCGTTGCCCGAGACCGGCAGGGCGATCGTCTCCCGCGAGAAGCCGGTGGCGAACCATTTCTCCACGCCGGTCAGGGGATCGAAGCCACACACGCGCCCGCTGCCCAAAACAACCAGCTCATCCCCGGCGTCGTGACTCCAGATCAACGGCGTGGACCAGCCGCTCCGCAGCAAGGGGCGAGGCGTTTCCCAGACCTTTTCGCCCTTGGCTTTGCTGACTGCCAGGATGCGGGACTGGCTCAACTTGCTGCCTGGCGAGTTGGCGTCGTTGTCCAGCACCAGGATCAAGTTCTCTCCGTACCCGATTGGAGACGTGGCCATGCCGTAGGTACTCTGCGGGGTGGCGATGGGCACATGCCATTGCTCGCGGCCCGCACGGTCGTAGCAGAGCAGGCCGTAGGAGCCGAAATAAACGTAGACGCGCTCGTCATCGGCATAGGGCGTGGGCGCCGCCGGGCTGCTGGTGGCATGCACTCTCTCAAGGGGCACGCTGGGCGCTTCCTGGCGCCAGGCCAGTTGCCCGGATGCCGCGTCAAAAGCCAGCGTGACCAACCGGCCCTTCTCAAGGGCCGTCAAGAAGATCCGCTGCCGCGAAAGTACCGGGGAGGATAGACCGGGAGGGACGGGCGTCTTCCAGGCCAAGCAACCTGCTTCAAGCCTGACGGGCGGCTGGAACGCAGAGGCCACGCCCGAGCCCCCGGGCCCCCGGAACTGGTTCCAGACGGAGCCGCTCGTCTCGGCCAGGCAGCGCCCGCGGGCCAGGACGAGCATCGCGATCAGGACAATGAAACGAGCCATGCTTCAAGCACCCCGGTGCGGCCGAGCCGCAACCCAACAGTAGGCTCGTCCGCGGCGAAATCCAAATGCCAGAATTCAAAGTCCCAATGAGCGGGTCTGTGTCAGTTTGGTTGCATTTGTGGTGCAGGTATCTTGCCTGCACCACAAGCGCTCCGTCAGCCCGGCCTGCAACCAGGGCCTTTCGTGACAGAGCCGCATTTCACAGTGGCTGTTCTTGAGACACCTCACTTATCTCCTCGCACTGCTGCGAGCCAAGGACAGCACACCGAGAACCCTGCACGCTTTGCTGCGAAATGAGTGGGGTGTCGCCGCAACTACGGCGCGGTGAACAAGACCGCCCCTTCGCCGCGCATGAAGATCACGCTCCCGGCTCCGGCCGGCAAGCGCGCCAGGCCCTTGTCCTTGCCGAACAGAACCCACTTCAGGATCTCCTCGGGCTTACCTTCCTGGCGCGGCAGGTCCGGCCGGACGCTCACCTCGCCGCGGACGGAACTGGCGCGGATCAAACCCGCACAACGTACCTCGAGGCCGCCAGCCACGGGCTTGACTGACTGGAGCGGTGCGTCGCAAAGGACCGTGACCCCATTGTGAGACGCGGCGTAGGTTCCTTGGAAGTCTTCGGCCGTGATGGCGGCCGAGCGCCCCTTTGCCACTTCGGGGTTGGGTTCGCCGGTGAAAAGATCCACACCCGCCAGCTTGACTTCAGCCTGCGCATTGTAATTCGAGGCGCAGGCGCTGATGGCTTGGGGATGGGCGCGGATCATGCCGGCCACGCCCTCGGCCTGGAGTCCCACTCCCGCATCCTGGTGCAGCGAGCGGAGCAGTTCCTGGAACTCCCCGGCCGTGGTCTTGCCGCAATCGAAGAGCACCGCGCCCTTGAACCCCTCGCCGCGCCAAAGGACCCGGGTGCAGGCTGCGGTTTCGCCCACCAAGGCCTTGGCCGATGGGGCCTTGACCACATAATGGTCTTTCTCGAACGAGACAGCGGCCTTCCAGGGCCAGTCTTCCTTGAGCCGGCCGTCGTGATCCTCTGCCGTGCTCGCCTGATTTGCATTGTCCAGACTGAGGAAACCGTGGATATAGAGCAGCCCCGGCTGCTCCTTCAGCCAAGCACGGACCGCCGCGATCGTCTCGTCGCGCAGGGGAGTCTCGGGTTTGGCCTCGATGCCGATCAAGCGGTACTTCGCGAGCCGGCAGTGCGGCAGATGGTTCACGAGTTCAACCAGGTCATACCCGTGGAGGGCTGCGAATTGCGGCAGCGCGCCCCGGCCGCCCACTTGCAGGGCGGCGAAGTCCTCGTGCGGCCGCGGCAGGCCCGTGAAGGCCCGCGCGATGTCGTACAGGGCCTTCTGCTCGAAGAAGAACCCGAGCCGGAAGCGCTCTTCTTCGTCCGCGGCCTGCTCTGCTGGTAGCCGGGCGGCTCGCTGTGCGTCAGCATCTTCCGCAACGTTCGCCAGTGCATCCCCGTCTCGCGGAGAATCTGCCGTCGACTTACCCCCTCCACCAACACCCGCCTGCGTATCTCGCTCCAGTTTTCCATATCTGCGTACATCTTTCATTGTTCTTGAAGATGCCGAC
>JBEKKG010000950.1:0-3216 GCA_050010835.1 Planctomycetota bacterium | reverse complement strand
CGCGCGGTCGAGTTGCTTCTGGATGAATCCGGCAGCATGGTCACCGGCGCGCTCTTGTTTGATATGCGGCGTGGTGAGTTCATTGTGGCAGAGGCTGCCGCCACCATGGTCGCTACCGGCGGCGGCCCCACGCACTACCGCTTTCATGCTCCAGGCCCGGAAAAGTCGGTCGACGGTATCGCCATGCTCTACCGCGCCGGCGCCGTCATGAAGGACATGGAGATGCTCCAGTTCCACCCGACCGGCCTCATCGTGCCGGGCAGCGTGGTGGCTGGTTCGCTTCTCGAAGAGGGACTGCGCGGTTCCGGCGCCTATCTCTTCAACGGCGCAGGCGAGCGCTTCATGTTGAAATATGCGCCCGAAGTGGGCGAGCGCGCCACGCGGGACGTGGTCAGCCGCTCCTCGTATCTTGAGATGATCAATGGACGCGCCTGCCCCGAAGGCGGCGTGCAAATGGACGCCTCTCATCTCGGCGCCGATTTCGTTCTGAAAAATTTTCCGGGAATGGCAGAGCGGTGCCGGCAGTTCAATTATGACCTGCCCCGAGGCCGGGTCCCCGTCGCGCCCACGGCACATTTCTTTATGGGCGGAGCGGTGATCGATACGGGTTGCAAGGCCACGCTGGAGAGGCTCTTTGTTGCCGGCGAAGATTCGGGCGGGGTCCACGGCGCCAATCGGCTTGGCGGAAATGGCATCTGCGATTCTTCCGTCTACGGGCGTTTGTGCGGCAAGGCCGTTGGCAAATACCTGTCGAACGGAAACCGCACCATCAAGGAAACCAGGCGCGGCATGGTTGAAGAGACGATCGAACTCCTCACCCGGCCACTGAAGCACTCCGTCGGCCCCAGCCCGTTCGACGTGCGCCGGCAGGTGCAGGAACTCAACTGGAACAAGGTCGGCGTGGCCAGGCAGGAGCCAGCGCTTAGCGAGGGAATCAGCGAGATCGAATCCCTTGCGGATGCGGTTGCTCAACTGAAGGTTACCGGTTCCCCTTGCTACAACATGATGTACAACACCGCTCTGGATCTGCGCAGCATGATCGACGCCTCGCGAATGATTGCCGCCTCGGCGCAGGTGCGCGAAGAAACCAGGGGCGCACACTTCAGGCAGGATTTTCCAAAACAGCGCGACGACTACGGCCTTTTCAATACCTTCCTGCATCGCGGCGCCGACGGGAAGCCTGTGATTGAAAAGAAACCGGTGGTCTTCAAATACAAATCGCTTGAGGACTGCCAAAAATACAGGAAGCCATGACGACTCTAGCCAGTAGCAAAGAAGCCGGTGAGGGAGACCCCGTGGATAATTTTGCCATCGATTACCGGAAACCGTTGCGGTGGGGCGAACTAGACCCGCATCGCAGAGAAAACGCCAAGATCGGCATGTGGGCCTGGTTGTGGCAGCGAATTTCCGCTCTCGCCATTGTGGTTCTGCTTGCTCTCCATGTCGTCCTGACATACAAGCTGTTCATCCAGTTCCTGCTCCTGCTGACTGTCACCTTCCACGCCACGCTTGGCCTCCGGGTGATTCTTCTCGATTTCAATCTTGTTGACGTCAAGTACCAGCGGGCTTTGGTTTGGGGGCTGATGACATTGGGCTTGGTTGTGGTGTTGACCATCTGGTTCTCGATCCATTAGCGACGAAATGGCATCGGGGGCCCCGGCAAGCACCGCTCGCTGGGGTGATTGGGGTGGAGAGGAAAGCATGGCGCAGTCATCGCGAAACATCAGGGAAGTGAAGATCTTTCGATACGACCCATCCACTGCGGGCGAGGGTCATTTCGACAGCTATACGCTGGAGATTCCGGACGAGACAACGACAACGATTCTCGACGTTTTGCTGCGCGTGCAACGCGAGCAGGATCCCAGTGTGGCGTTCCGCTACGCCTGCCGCGTCAACATGTGTGGTTCGTGCGGCATGGTCATCAACGGCAAGGACGCCTTGGCCTGCAAAACCAATGTCTCGAATATCCCCCCGGGCAAGGAGATCACGCTCCGGCCGCTGAATCACTTTCCGGTAATTCGCGACCTGGTCGTGGACATGGAGCCTTTTTTCAAAAAATACGTAGAGACCCTGCCCTTCTACGAGCCCAAGGAAAACTATCTGGAGCCGGTGATGATCCGGCCCGATTCACAGGAGCGCAAGGACATTGGCCTGGCAACCGAGTGCATTGCCTGCGGATGCTGTGTCTCCAGTTGCACCATGTGCCACTACCATGACGGATACGCCGGCCCCGCGGCCCTGAACCGCGCATTTACGCTGCTCGCGGACAGCCGCGACGGATTGTTTCAGCCCAGGCTCGAGCGGGCGCTGGAGTCCTGCTACAACTGCCGCACCGAATTTAATTGCACAGAGGTTTGCCCCAAGAATATCAGCGGAACGCGGGCCATCAAGTACATCCAGCGCTTGGCGCTCAAGCACTATGCGCATGAGCCTGAGCCCGCAAAGATAGCCGTGCCGGAGGCACCGCCGATATTAGCGCCCGCGTTGGACCGCCGCACCTTCCTCACGCAGTTGGGGGTGGGCGTTCTGGGCGCCGGATCGGCGCTCGTTCTGGGCGCGGTTGCCACCGGTTCGATGGTTGGTCCGACCCTGGCTAAAGCGCCCAAACAGTGGGTTCCTGTCAGCGCCCTGGAGAACATCAAGCCCGGCAATGTCACCACCGTGCTGATGAAGTACGAGACCAAGAGCAGCTTGTACACGCAGCAGTTCTCCCTGCCCGTGCTGGTATCGCACACCGGAAACGACATCGTTTGCTTCAAGTCTGCTTGTCCGCATCTGGGTTGCGTCGTCAAGTGGGACGCCCTCGCCGGCCGATTCCGCTGCTCTTGTCACGGCGGCAACTTTGACCGCGACGGCAATGTGATCGCCGGTCCGCCGCCCAGGCCGCTGGACCGCTACGCCTTCAAGGTGGATGCGGGCCACCTGTTCGTGGAGGTTGGCTAAATGGCGCGCCAGAACTTTCTTGAACGCCTCGGCTGGACGGAATGCCTGCGCCCCTTTCTTTACAAAGAACTGCCTGCGCGGACTGGATGGCCGGCGACCCTGGGAAGTTTGTGCGCGCTCGTGTTCGGCGTCATGTCGGTAACCGGAATATTTCTCGCCATGTACTACAGTCCCTCGCCGGAGAAGGCGTACCAGTCCATCGACTACATCATGAAGGATGTGCCGATGGGTTCGCTGCTGCGCGGCATCCATCACTGGGGCGCGGGCGCGATG
>JBEKKG010000949.1:0-5246 GCA_050010835.1 Planctomycetota bacterium | reverse complement strand
AGCAAGCGGTCAGGGGAGCGCTATGGGAAACATGGGAAGAATGGGAGTAATGGAACCGCTCCCGGTCGAGGCTCGTGCCAAAAGGTTACTTTCTCCGTGTCTCCGTGTCTCCGTGTCTCCGTGTCTCCGCGTCTCCGCACCTCCATGGCGAATCGTCCGGGCTAGGGCGCAGGTGTTGCGTGGCTGGCGTTCACGCTTCTAAGGCGGTGCGCCAGCGTGTAGGCGGCCTGCGGGACAGCCGCCGGCAGTTCCAGCCGCAGCGCCACAACATTCTTGTCTTGCCGCATTGAAATGGCCAGCGGGACGTCGGGAATCCCGGCAGTGATCTCGGCAGCCGCCGCGAGGGATTCAGGCGGCAACGTGGCCAGGCCCAGCCGCGCCAGCCTGACGGGATGGACCAGCACCAAGGCAAACGTCCCGGCAGCCAGGCCCGGGAAAATGCCCTTGGGAGCGCCGGCATTGGGAGCGCCGGCATCTTGCCGGCCCTTGAGTGTTTTGACATCGCTGAGCGCCTGTTTCAGCGCGTCCAAGCCTTGCCTGCCGGTGGACAGCAGCACCGTGTCGTTGCTCAAAGCATACTGCAAGCCCAGCGGCCAGCCCATCAGGCCCGACCAGGCCTGCGAGACCTCCACTGGCCCCGCCGCCTGGTAGCGTTGCAGCGCTATGCCCGCTCTATCTTCGGCGGGGAGCGCCTTGAGCTGCACGTGTGGGCTGTTTGCCGCGGCCAAAAGACTTCCGAGGGCTTCGAAGACGGCCGCCAGACTGGGGGCCGCCTTGGCGGGGTCCTGGGCCTGCAGCGCCAGCAGAAACGCGCCGCCCGTGCTGCCGGAGCCGCTCACCGCCAAAGCCCCTTCGCCTGAGGCCAGGCTGAGGAAACTGAGCAGCTTGCGCACGGCCTCAGCCTCCTTCTGGCCAGCCTGGTTGTGGTTCTCGAATTCGTCGCTCAGCCAATCCACCAGTTGCGTGCCGTTCATATTCCAAGTGGCCAAGCACGCCGCGTCGCCCGGCAGCAGGCTCAGCAGTTGGCCGCTGGTGGGCGTGGCCGGCAGCGCGAAAATTTCGGCTAACTCGGACTGCGGTTCCGGCATGGCCAGGATTTCCAGCGAGGCGCGCGCGCCCGAGGCGTCCACCTCCAAACGGGCCTCTATGGCGTCCAGTTCCCAGAACGACTCCAGCCAGTCGCTGAGGCGCGCATTCAGTCTCGCGGCCTCCGCAGCCCCCGGCGCGGCCAAGCGGGCGGCTTCTGCCAGGCTGGTCTCCAGCATGCCGCCGAAGTCGCGCTTGAGCGCGGAAATTTTCAAGGTCAGCACCGCATCCGGCGGGGTGGCGTCTGCGGCCAGTTTGCCGAACGGCCCGCCGGGGTTGGAGGCCAGGTAGTCCTCGAGCTTCGCCAGGAAGGGCACGCTGGGAGCGGCGAGCACCTTGCCGCCCGCCAGCTTGACGGCGAGTATTTTGTCCGGCTGCGGCACCGGCTGCGGCAGCGTGAACGTCAAGATGCCTGCTTCTTCCTTGGGGACGCCGTAAGCACCGATCAGCGCGGTTTTCATGGCCGCGGCATCCGCCGTGCACAGGATAAAAGCGCGCTCGTTGTCCGTCTGCGTGGCTGCAGGATCCAACTGGAAGATGACCGCCCAGCCGTCCTTCTTCAAGGCCCCGTCCACGGGCAGGTTGAACAGGTAGCTCATGGCCGCTTGCTTGGCCAGTTCCGCGGAATTCGGCATGAGCCTGTCCACGTAGGCCCCGGCCTTGTCCATGCCGCGGCCCAATTCCCGAAACGACAGTGTCACCAGCGCCCAGGGGGGGACAGCCATTGGCGCCGCCGGCTCCGCGCCGCGCGCCGCGGCGCAGGCCAGGATTAGAAGCAGGGCGAACTTTGGAGTGCGGCGGCTTGCCGCCGCTTTCAAAGCGGTGCCAAGATGCCGCACTCCAAAGCAAGTCCGCTTGTGCTTCTCAGTTCTCTCTGCACTCTCCATTTTGACATATTAGCCGCAGGGCCTAGACTGGTCTAGTGCCTTGCCCGGGGTGCATGTCAGTAAATGTACCGCGGGCGTCCCGCCCGCTCGTGGCAGGCTGGCAGAATGCGAGGGCGAAGGCGGGCGGGACGCCCGCGGTACGCTCTGGCTCGTGCATTTACTGACATACACCCGATGAGGACCACAAAGGAGGAACACGCCATGAGTACCAGCGCCACGAAGCGCACAGCGAAAGCCAAGCTCACACGCTATGGCCAGGTCATCGGCTTGAACGCGGAGAAGCTGGAAGAGTACAAGAAGCTCCACGCGGCGGTTTGGCCGGACGTCCTCAAGATGATCAGGAAGTGCCATATGCGGAACTACTCGATCTACCTGCGCAAGCTGGATGAGGGCAGTTGCTACCTCTTCAGCTACTTCGAGTATACCGGCAAGGACTTCGACGCGGACATGAAGATGATGGCCGCTGATCCCACGACACAGAAGTGGTGGAAGCACTGTATTCCCTGCCAGAGGCCGCTTAAGGACCGCCGGGAAGGGGAGTGGTGGGCGGCGATGGAAGAGGTGTTCCACATGGAGTGACGTGCCCGCGTGCGCGTTGTGCCCTGGCAGGACTCCCCTGCCTCCCGTAATCCCCATCAGACATGGAGAGGAGTTGGGTTCAATGGCAATCAGGTTCGTCAGTCTTCACTGGGCCGGCGCAGCCACCGTGCTGCTGACGCTGCTCGCGGCGGGTTCCCCGCTCCGCGCCGGCGAGCGCGCCTGGACTGAGATTCCGCTCAGCCAGTGGAAAGGCCACACCAAGGCCGAGGTCCCGGCGCTGAAGAAGGCCTGCGCCGTGACGGTGGCGCACCCCGCCAAGGACGCCGCGCCTTTGGCCTGTGTCACGGCCGAGCCGTTCCCGCCCGGGCTGTACGAACTGCGCCTGACACTGCGGCCCTCGCATGTCGCCAACATCGTAGCCTTCCATAGCGGCGTCCGGGTCAAGGCCGGAGACGAGCAGGTGGCCGAGTTCCACGGCCAGTTCTTCGCCAGGCCGCATCAACTGGAGGCGCGGACCGTCAGCTTCGTCCACTTGCAGCCAGGCCCTGTGCGCTTGAGCGTTGAGGCGTTCACCGACGCCAAGGCCTGCGAGAGATTCTTCACCGCCGCCAGCTTGAAGGCCGGCGGGCCCAAGCTGAGCGATCCGCTCGAAGGCACAAAGGAGACGGGCGAACTCGAAACCGAACTTGAACTCACGCTCACGCCGGGCAAAGCCGTCTACTACCTGCTCGACAAAGCCGAGCTGCGGCTGCTTTCCGGCACCGGCCGGGTAGTCAAGGTCGAGACCGACAAGATCCGTTACAACCCCGGCGAGACCCTGCATGGCAGCGCGGTGGTCTCGGCCGTTGGCGGCAAGGGTGGGGAAGGCACGCTGGACATCTGCCTGGAGCACGGCGTCAACAACCGCGTCAAGGCCAAGAGCATTCCCGTCAAACTGGACGCCGGCCAGCAAAGCATCGCCTTCGAGATTGCGCTCCCCAAGGAGGAACTCGGCTACGCTGTGGTGGCTGAGTTCGCCTCCAGCGACGGGGCGGACAGGTCCGAGGCGGCGGAGTACTTCAATATCGCGGCCGACTTCAACCGCGTCGCGATTTTCGGCGGTTACGGCGGCCAGAGCATCACCCCCAGGAGTGAGAAGGCCGTGCAGGAGGCCGCCCGCGCCTCGCGGGCCGAATACGACAATGCGCGCGAGATGTTTGCCTGGGCCGAGGATGACATGGTGGGGATGAGCCCCGCGGACGACTACTGGTTCTCGGGCCAGACCTGCTATCACATGAACAAGCAGAGCATCCAGCAACTCATCCGCGTGGCCCATCAGCACGGCATCGCGATGGTCACCTACGGCAAGTTCGTCATGTCCGGCTACCCCGGCTGGAAGACGGCTTACGATTATCCGAACGACCATAAGAGCCAATACTTCTATCCCACGGGGATGTGGGAGGGCGTCAACAGCATCCTCCTCGACCGCTTCCGCAACAAGGAGTTCGTGCCTTACGCCAATCGGCCGAACGTCCAGGGCAACCGCTTCGAGGTCTGGTGGCAGGAGTTTCTGCCCATCAATCCGGACGCCACGCCGCGCATGGCCCGCATCGCCGCGGAGGAGGTGGTGCGTTCCATCGAGATGTTCGGCTGGGACGGCATCCGCTGGGACGGCCATCCGCGCGGCGGCGGGCCGTGCGGCGGGTCGGGCGGCGAGTTTGACCTCCTGGCCGCCAACCGCACGCAGGCGCTCGTCCGCTACTTCAAGGATATTATCGCCGCCAAGCATCCCGAATTCCGCCACGGGTACAACTATCTGCTGATCCAGGACAAGCCCAGCTACGATTGGGCGTATGAAGACCATGAGCTGGACGAACTCTGCCGCGGCGGGGGCCTGCTGATGAACGAATCCATAGGCAACGCCTCGGAGGGCCGGACGTTCGAGCAGATCGCCCAGAACCTGCAGGTGGAAGGCGATCTTTGCCGCGAGCGCGGCGGGTACTTCCTGGGCATCAGCTACGCCGCCTCGCCCCGCGACCTGCTGATTGAGAGCGCCCTGTGGTCCGCGGGCGGAGCGCGCTATTACGGCGCGGTGGGCAAGTGCTTCGAAGCCAAGCGTTACTGCACGCGGTACTCGCAATACAGCTTCGACGAAAACCTGCGCCGTCTTGTCGCGCCCGAGAAGGTGCTGGCGCCCCAGGCGGAGACCCGGCTCTGGTGGCAGCCGTTCGTGTACGAAACTCCTCTGGATAACGGCAAGCGTCAGCTCGTGGTGAATCTTCTGAATCTTCCGCGCCAGGCCAAGCGGCCCAGGAAAGACGACCCTCCTCCGCCTGTGTGGGACATGCCCGCCGGCACGGACCCCGTGGCCTTCACGCTGACGCTCCCGGCCGGCTTCCGAGCCATGGGTGTGAACTTGATAGACCCGTATACGCTCAGCGTGCGCGCTCTGGCCCTTGACGGCAACCGCTTTGAGGTGCCGCCTCTGTCCATCTGGGCCGTGGCCGTGGTGGACCTCGCGGTTGAAGCCAACGCGCCGGTAGGAGCGCCGGCGTCCCCGCCGGCCTCGCTCGCCGCGCTTTGTGGACCGCCCAAAACTTTCGGCGTGCCTCGGCCCAATCTCAAAACCGAGCGCAAAGAAACCGTGGTCCTCGACATCAAGAAGGAAACTTGGGAAGTGAGCAAAGACATGTCGGCGCTCGCGCCGGATTCGAGCCTGAAAGAGCGCGCCGACCAGGCCGCCTTGGATGCCCT
>JBEKKG010000948.1:0-3236 GCA_050010835.1 Planctomycetota bacterium | reverse complement strand
AGGATGTGGACAGCATGCAGCAAGGGCTGGACTGCACTGCCGTCGTCGAAGAGAAACTCGTATTCCGACGCCGGCACGCCGAAGCCCTTGCAGCCCGCGCCTGGCCCGTGATGGACCGAGGACACGCTGTTGGCGGGATAACCGCCGGTGAACGCCACGTGCCCCAGCACCGCCAGGCGCCGCACGGCTTTGTCCACGGGGATGATGAGTTCCTCGCGTCCGGGACCCAGCAGCAGCGGCCAGGCCGGGTCGCTGGCATCGCGGCACTCGAACTCGATGCCGGCAATCATCAGCCGTCCGAAGCGTGGCACGTTGTTGCGGAAATCGGTGTGGAAGCCCCAGCCGTGCCGGTCGCGCTCCTTGGCGATGCGCTGCTCCAGGGCCGTCTGGTCTCCGGCGATGTGCTCCAATGGCACGGGCTGCCAGGATTCCGCGCGCGCCGGGCCCAGCGTCAGGACTTCAACCTGCGGCAGACTTGGCGGCTTGGGGTTGTCCATCTCGAAACACATGTTGGACAGGACTTGGAGATCGGGTTTGGGCTTGCCCTCCAGGTCCACCAGGCCCTCGATAGTGTAGCCTTCCGGGGAACACATGTCCCCGCGGCTGCGCTCCTCATAGTCGCTCCACACCCAGAACGTGCAGCCGCAGACGCGCAACTCTGCGCCTGCCCGCGTATGCTCCGTGAACATTTCGCAGAGCAGTTGGAGCGCGTGGGGATTGTTCTGAGCCCAGCCGCCGCCCCATTCCGTGAGCAACATGGGCTTGTCGGTGAAGTGCTTCATGCGCTCGACATACGTGTCGCCGCTCGTGCTGTAGATGTTGATGCCGTAGAACGAAAGCTGCGCGGCCTCGACCATAGCTTTGAGGTTGTCGTTCTGGCCGGAGCAGTCCGCGAACGACACCAGGCAGCCGGGATCGAGGCGCCGGCAGATTTCAGCTCCGCGCACCGCGTAGCCGGTGTTCGGGTTGCACTCGTTGTAAAGGAACCAGGCCAGCACCGCGGGGCAGTTGCGGTCACGCAAGACCAGGCGCCGCAGGATTTCCAGCACTGGCCCCGCCACGGCCTCATCGCTCAAGTCGTGGAAGCAGGCGCCCGGCTCCTCGCTCACCAGCAATCCCAGTTCGGCGGCGAAACGCGGCACGCAACGCGCGTGCGGCGAATGGACCAGGCGCACGTAGTTGAACCCCGCGTGCTTGATGCGCGCCAACTCCCGCCGCGTCTCCGCTTCCGGCATGCTGTAACCGTGCGTTGCGCTGAAGTCGTGCCGGCAGACGCCCTTGAGAATCAGGCGCTGGCCGTTAAGGTACAGGTCGCGCCCGCGCACTTCTATGCGCCGGAACCCCACAAGTTCCTGCAGTTCACTTTGCCCAGCGCCGGCCAGGCCCACTCTCAAGGTATACAGGTTCGGCGACTGAGGCGACCACAATAGCGGGTAAGCCAGATCGAACGTTACAGGCTTGGTTGGGTCTCCCACGAAGGATGCCACGGTTCTGCCCGTCGCGCGTTCGGTGAGTGTGCAATGAACCACGTCTTCAGGTTTGCCGTTGAACTCCGGCGAGACCACGCAGTGCGCGGAGGCTAAATCCGCGGCCAGCTCATACCGAAACGCGACGCGCTCCACGAAGCACTTCGGGCGGCGTTCGAGATAGATCTCGCGGATAAGTCCGCCATCGAAGCGCCGGCCCGGCGTTCCGCCGAAAACTTCGGCCACGTCGCGCACGGCCGCCTGGAGGGTGTTGTGCGCCTGAAGCAAACCATCCGGCAGCTCGAAGCGGTATGGCACGAAAGGCCCGGCGCGGCCTAGCTTTTGGCCATTGAGTGTGAACTCCGCGCCGGCCAGAACACCTTCAGTGCAAAGGAAACAGCGCGTGCCTCGTGCGCTCCAATCGCACTCGAATGTCGTCTCCAGGACGCACTCGCCCACGGGCGCGTACGAGCCCGGCACGGGCACAAAGTCCACGGCCTTGCCGGCGATGAAACGTTTCCAAGTCCCGCCCAAATCCAGGCGCGATGCCATGCCCCCTCCTTCTTCACCGAGCCACGCGCCAGCAAGCCGTCACGGGGAGCGCCGCGTTAGGCGCTATAGGAAAAATGGGAAGAATAGGAAGAATGGACCTCGCCCCTCGTACCTCGCCCCCGTCCCTCACCCCTCGCCCCTCGTCCCTCTAATGGGTGCCGCACGACTCCAGCCCGTGCTTCTCCAAGTACCGCTGATGGTACTCTTCCGCCCGATAGAACTTCGCGGCAGGCACGATCTCCGTCACAATGGGCCGCTTGAACTTGCCGCTCTCTTGGAGCTTCTCCTTGTACGCCAGCGCCGCAGCCTGCTGCTCGGGGCTGTAGAAAAAGACTGCTGAGCGATACTGCGTGCCCACGTCCGGGCCCTGGCGGTTCAAGGTTGTCGGGTTGTGGTTTTCCCAGAAGATTTTCAGAAGTTCTTCATAAGAAACTATGGCCGGATCGAACTCCACGTGCAGCGTTTCGGCATGGCCGGTCTTGTCCGTGCAGACGTCCTTATACGTCGGGTTCTTCAGCGTTCCGCCCATATAACCAACCGCCGTGCCGGTCACACCTTTAACACGGCGGAACGTGCCCTCAACGCCCCAGAAACAACCTGCGGCGAACGCGGCCTCCTGCTTCGCGCTCGCAGCCGCGGCCTGCGGCGGGTGGTCCTGCGGAGTGAAAGCCAGCGCTACGGAGTTCAGGCAGTAACGCTGCCCGGTGGGCGCCGGCCCATCGTTGAAGACGTGCCCCAAATGCGCGTCGCAGCGCGCGCACAGGATTTCGGTGCGGTGCATGCCGTGGCTGCGGTCCTCTTTGGTGACGACGTTCTCCGCGGCGAGCGGCGCGAAAAAGCTCGGCCAGCCCGTCCCCGAATCGAACTTGGCCTGCGCTGAGAACAATGGCAGGCCGCAGCAGACGCAAGAGTAGATCCCGGCTTTCTTATGGTCGTAGAACGCGCCACAGAAAGCGGGCTCGGTGCCCTTCCCGCGGGCGACTTCGTATTGTTCCTGGGTCAACTGCTTGCGCCATTCCTCGTCGCTCTTAATCACCTTTTTCATCACGGTTGCTCCTGTCAGTCGCCCGTTTTCATCCAGCAGCCGCACGCTGACTTCCGCTTCTTGCAGCGGAGACGCCGAACCCCCGCGCTCAGCCGCGGACCCGCCCTGCTGGCCGCAACCGCACAGCGGCGCCAGCAAAAGGAGCAGCAGGCAGGATGAGAGGGTGCATGTCA
>JBEKKG010000947.1:0-3254 GCA_050010835.1 Planctomycetota bacterium | reverse complement strand
CGTCAAGCCGGAACAGATCATTGACTGGCTGGGACTAATGGGCGACGCCAGCGACAACATCCCAGGCGTGACGGCCGTGGGCGAACAGACTGCGGTCAAACTGCTTCAGGAACATGGCAGCATGGAAGCGGTGCTGGCCCATTATCAGGAGGAGTTTGCCCACCGGAAGAAGGAAATCCTGGATTTCGTGGCCGCACACGAAGCCGAAAGCCAGAAGGAAAAGGACCAGCGCAAGTCCATCAAGCCGCCCAAGGGTATGAAGGTGGTTGAGGCTTACCTGTTCGCGCAGGCGGAGCGCGCCCGCGCTTGCCGGGAATTGGCGCGGTTGAGCCTGGATGCGCCGGTCAGGCTGGAACCGGACAAGCTGCGCTGCCGGCCACCTGAAATTCCCAAGCTCGCCCCGCTGCTCAAACGCCTGGATTTCCGCTCCCTGTTGCGCGAATTGGATCAAGCGGGCTTGGCGCGGCATGAAGAGGAAATGGCAAGAGCCGGCGAACTTGCAGGCGGGACGCCTGCGCTACAGGCAGGCGCGATGCCCGCGGTACAACCCGTCCAATACAACATTATTGATGATGAGCGGAAGTTGGCAGCGTTCCGCCAGCAGTTCCAGAAGCAGAAACGCTTCGCCCTGGATACCGAAACCACCGGCATCAACGCCCGCACCGCCGAGTTGGTGGGGCTCTCCATAAGCTGGCATCCGCATGCGGCCTTCTATCTGCCCGTCCGCGGCCCGCTCGGCGAGCAGATCCTGCCGCGTGAAGTTGTGCTGGCGGCTGTCAAAAGCGTGCTCGAAGACCCGCGCAACGCCAAGATCGGCCATCATATCAAGTATGACCTGCAGGTGTTGCGCGGCTGCGGAATTGAGCTGCGCGGCATCGCCTTCGATACCATGGTGGCCGGCTGGCTCCTGAAACCTGACGCTTTGCGGTTCAGCCTTGAGGAACTGGCCCACGATTACCTGGGCTTGCACAAGACGCCCGTGACGGCGCTGATCGGCAAGGGTCCCCAGCAGCGCACCATGGACCTGGTGCCTGTCGCGGACGCGGGAGCGTACGCCTGCGCGGACGCGGATTACACCTGGCAACTCGCCGCCAAGCTCGAACCGCTGCTGTTGGAGGCCGGCCTGGAGCCGCTCATGCGCGAGGTCGAAGTGCCGCTCATCAGCGTGCTCGCGGATATGGAATGGACCGGCATCAAGCTGGATGCCGAACGGCTGCGCCAGATGTCGCGCAGCCTTGAAGAACAGCTCGCCGTCCAGGAACAAGACATCTTCGCGCTGGCCGGTGAGAAGTTCAACATCAGCAGCACCCAGCAACTGGGCAGGATCCTGTTCGAGAAACTGGGCCTGCAGTCCAGAACCAAGACCTCCACGGGGAAGAACTCGACATCCGAGGAAGTGTTGACGCAGCTTGCCCGCCAACACGAGCTGCCGGGCCGCATACTGGAATACCGCAGCCTGTTGAAGCTGAAGAACACCTACGTGGATCAACTGCCGCTGATGGTCTGCAGCGCGACCGGGCGCATCCATGCCAGTTTCCACCAGACGGGCACCGAAACCGGCCGCCTCAGCTCCAGCGACCCGAACTTGCAGAACATTCCCATCCGCAGCGCACAGGGCCGCGCCATCCGCGCCGCTTTCAAGCCCGGCCACGAGGGCTGGAAAATTCTCACCGCGGACTACTCGCAGATCGAGCTGCGCATCCTGGCGCACTACAGTCAGGACCAGTCTCTGCTGGCGGCCTTCGCCCAGGGCGTGGACATCCACCGCGCCGTCGCCGCACGGCTGAACCAGGTGGCCGAAAAGGACGTCACACGCGAACAGCGCGCGCAAGCCAAGGCCGTGAACTTCGGCATCATCTATGGCCAGACGGCTTTCGGCCTGGCGCCGGCACTGGGCATCTCGCGGCCGCAGGCGCAGGCGATCATTGACGCTTACTTTGCCGGCCATCCGCAGGTGCGGAAGTGCATTGAGACCATCGTGGCGCGCGCCCGCGAGCAGGGCTATGTGACGACGGTCCTGGGACGGCGGCGTTTCGTGCCGCAGCTCGGCCAGGCCGATCCGGCCGCCCGCGCCCTGGGCGAACGCCTGGCCGTCAACACCGTCTTCCAGGGCTCGGCGGCCGACTTGATCAAGAAGGCCATGAACGAGATCCATCGGGTCTTGACTACAGAGGCGTGGCAGGCGAAAACCATCTTGCAGATCCATGATGAGCTGGTGTTCGAGTGTCCGCCGCAGGAGGTGGAGAAGCTGTCCAGGCTGGTAAAGGAGAAAATGGAAGGTGCGCTGAAACTAAATGTCCCGCTGGTGGTTGAAGTGGGGGTGGGAGATGATTGGCTCAGCGCCAAGGATTAGAGAAGAAAGGACTGACCTATGCCTCGTCCAGGTTCGCAGGCCCCAGGCGGTGCAGGACCTCAGGGAGCCCCAAGTTTGCTGGCCAAGTTTGACCCCGAAGTGGGCGCGGACTTGCAGCGCCGGCTGAGCCAAGGTTCCATCACCACCGAACACGTGGCCCAACTCTACCGGCTGCTCTCCACCACGAAGGAGGACAACGATCCCGAGTCCATCGCTGAACTGCTGGACTTGACCTCCGGAATGGCGGTCGAGGAATTCCGGCAGTGGGTGGATGACCGGATCGCCCTCTGGGACGAGAAGGGTTAGCGATGGCGCAGGGCCGGAAGCGGCAGTTGGTGGTGGGTCTGGTCGGACAGGTCTGTGCGGGCAAGAGCACTGTGGCGCACGCTTTCCGGCGCCAGGGTGCAACAGTATGGGACGCCGACCAGGCGGTACATGAGCTATACACGCGGCCGGATGTGGCCGCGCAGGTGCGGGCGCTCTTCGGGCCCGACGTGCTGGACGAGCAGGGCGGGGTGGACCGCGTGGCGCTGGGCCGGCTGGTGTTCTCCGACCCGGCACAGCTTAAGCGGCTGACCGCGGAAGTGATTTTTCCGCGCGCGCACGCCGTTCTGGACGCGGAGCTGGCGCGCTTTCGGGCTTCGGGCGGTGAGGTGCTGCTCCTGGACGCCCCCACCTTGATTGAAGCCGGACAGGCCGGGTTGTGCGACCAGGTGGTCTTTGTTTCGGCCTGCTTTTCTCGGCGCCAAAAGTGGTCCCAGGCACGCGGTTGGAAAGCAGGTGAACTGGAGAAGCGCGAAGCTTGTATGCTGGACGAGGAGCGGAAACGCCGCGTGGCTACGGCCAGCATTCACAATGATGGCACACTTGACGATGTTGAGGCCCAGGCCGCGAAGCTGTT
>JBEKKG010000946.1:0-3255 GCA_050010835.1 Planctomycetota bacterium | reverse complement strand
CAAGGGAAGATATGTCAAAGGGATGACCATCAGCTCGACGATGGGGCCGGGGGTGCAGCTCGACGCGGTTGTGCTGGAGCTGGCAGGCAAGGTTTAGAGGCAGTTTAAAGAAACAGGCCGACTCTGGCGCGTGAGCGAGGAGCAGGCGGCGAAAGCGAAGAGGATTCAGTTATGGCATTGACCAGAGCAAAGAAGACGGAGAAGGTGAAGGCGCTCGCCAGCGAGCTGGAGCGCTCGAGTTCGGCCATCGTCGGCACATTCTCCGGACTGACCGCAGCCAAGGACTACGGGCTGCGCAAGGCGATCCGCGGGGCGGGCGGCAGCTACCGGGTCGTCAACAACAAGCTGGCGGAGCGCGCCGGGCAGGGAACGAAGATTGAGGCGGCGCTGCTGGGGCTGAGGGGCGTCACGTCGGTGGCGTACACCTCGGGCGACCCGGTGGCCCTGGCCAAGGCGCTGGCTGCGTGGGTGAAGGAGAATGCGGAGTTCACCTTCAAGCTGGGAATTGTTGATGGCAAAGTGCTGAATGTGGATGAGATCAAGGCGCTGGCCACCATGCCGGGCAAGGAAGAACTCTTCAGCAAGCTGCTGTTCCTGATTCAGTCTCCGGCGCAGCGGCTGGCCACGGTGATCAACGCCGCGGGACGCGACCTGGCGGTGGTGGTCAACCAGGGCGTGGAGAAGGGCAAGTTTGCCGGAGCGGCGGTCGCTCCGGTCGCCGAAGTAGCTGCGGCTAAAGCAGTTGCAGCCGAAGTTCCAGCGGTCGAGGCCCCTGCGGCAGAGGTTCCGGCGGCAGAGGTTCCGGCGGCTGAGGCTCCGGCTGAGGAGGCGCCGAAGGCCGAGGGCGCATAAAGTTTGGCTTCGTTCCCCCTGGGGGCGCTTGGCGGATTGCTGGTCTGGGCATCCTCCCCGCGCAACGGAAACCCGGGTGGGGTGAGGCAGCCGGAGAGGAACGGATCTTCGGAGATGGAGACGCAAACGCAGCACACAAGTTTCTGAATCGAAATAGTTTAGGAGAGACAAAATGGCGGACATTCAGCAGTTGGAAGATCAGATCGTGAGCCTCAGCCTGCTTGAGGCTTCGGCGTTGGTAAAGAAGCTGGAAGAGCGGCTCGGCGTCTCGGCGGCAGCAGCGGTTGCGGCCCCGGCAGCCGGCGGCGGCGGAGCGGCAGCAGCGGCCCCGGTGGAGGAGAAGACCGAGTTTACCGTGATTCTGAAGGATGCGGGCGCAAACAAGATCTCGACCATCAAGGCTGTGCGCGAGGTCACCTCTCTGGGCCTGAAGGAGGCCAAGGACCTGGTGGACGGCGCACCCAAGGCCCTGAAGGAGAACATTTCGAAGGAAGACGCGGCCGCCATCGCCAAGAAGTTCGAGGGCGTCGCGACGGTCGAAATCAAGTAGTTAACTCTTCGACTTGCACGCCGGGGCAGAACGCGGTATCCTAAACAGTGGAGAACCGCCTCTGCCTTGGTGTGCTAGTAGGCAGACAGCGCTTCCGGACACCTCGGCAACTTAATATTGGACAATTCGTCAATCCGATGCTTCGGCATCGCAGGCAGCTTCGCAACTTTGGCATCCAGCTAAGGCTGGCTTCAGCATCTACGGCAACACTTCCGGCCTATCCCGCGAGCGCGGGCTACGGGGCCGGCCACCTGCAAGTCTGGCGGCGGACATGCACGGTGACACAGGAACAGAAGCGGCAGCACAACCTTGAGGCTAGGCGAGCTTCAAAGGGCGGCAGGCATCCAGTCAGAACCAGAAACAGTGCACAAGACGATCTATGCGCTCATGGGACGCGCTGTCCCTGCGAGCGCATTTCTGCGTTTTCGGCCCTTTCCCAGGGAAGCAGTATCAATCTATCTTCCGCGGACTTTATAGCAGTTCCCGCAGTCCTGCGAAAGTTAAATTTTTTTACCGGGCTGGCACGTTGAGACGAAAGCAAGCACCGGCGCACAGGCCAGACCGGATCGAGGGTGGGGAGGCGAAACAAAGTTGACGGAACGAAATTGGAGGGCTGCATTGCGGCCCGACCCCTTCGGGCGCGACCGGATGCCCCACACGCCGGAAGCGATCCACGGAAGGCATCGAACAGAAGTTGCCCAGAAGTTTCAGGAGACAGAGCATGTCCAGTGAAATGCGCGCGGTCCGCAGCCGCCTCGATTTTTCCAAGATTTCCACGTCCATCCAGATCCCCAATCTCATTGAAGTGCAGCGGCGCAGCTACGAGCGCTTTCTGCAGATGGACAAGCTGCCGCAGGAGCGCGAGGACAACGGGCTGCAGTCGGTGTTCACGTCGGTCTTCCCGATCACGGACTTCCGCAATGTGAGCGAGCTGGAGTTTGTGGACTACTCGATCGGCAACTGGGAGTGCAAGTGCGGCTACCTGAAGGGGCTGAACCATCTGCGCACGGCCTGCACCAACTGCGGCCACATGGTGATCACCGACCCATTCCATCCGGGCGAGGTGCTGTGCAGCTATTGCGGGACGTACAACAAGAACACGCCGGACTTCTGCACCAAGTGCGGCGACCCGGTTGGTTTGCAGTTGAAGTACGACCAGGCGGAGTGCGAAGAGCGCGGCATGACCTACTCGGCTCCGCTGAAGGTGACGATCCGGCTGAAGGTATACGACAAGGACCCCGAGACCGGCGTGAAGAGCCTGCGCGACATGAAGGAGCAGGAGGTCTTCTTCGGCGACATTCCGCTGATGAGCGCCAACGGGACCTTCATTGTGAACGGGACGGAGCGGGTCATCGTGAGCCAGCTTCACCGTTCGCCCGGCGTCTTCTTCGAGACGGCCAACAACCGGACCTACTTCCTGGGCAAGATCATCCCCTACCGCGGAAGCTGGGTGGAGTTTGAGTACGACCAGAAGAACACGCTGTATGTGCGCATCGACCGCAAGCGCAAGTTCCTGGGCACGATCTTTCTGCGCGCGCTGGGCCTGCGCACGGACGAGGAGATCCTGAAGACCTTCTACACGGTGGACAGCATCCACGTGAAGGACGGCAAGCTGTACTGGAAGGTGGCCCCCGAGGCGCAGGCGAGCAACCTGCCGGGCACGCGTCCGGCGGTCAGCATCACGATGAAGGGCGAAGAGCTGGCTCCGGCGACGCGCAAGATCTCGCCGCACACGCTGAAGCTGCTGCGCTCGCACAGGATCGAGTCGGTGGAGGTGGAGGCGAGCGAGTTCGACGGCGCAATGACGGCTTCGGATGTGGTGGACCTGACCACCGGCGAGCTGCTGTACGAGG
>JBEKKG010000945.1:0-3256 GCA_050010835.1 Planctomycetota bacterium | reverse complement strand
CTCGCCGGCCACCGCAAGCGCTTCTCGCGGCGCGCCATGGACGCCCTGTTCGAGAGTGCCGGCTTCGTGCGGCGCCGGTCAATGTACACAATGGCGGTAATGGTGCCCTTGGTGTATCTATGCCGCGCCTTGCCGTACCGGCTGGGCAAGCGCTACACGGAGGCAGAAGCGAAAACGAAGCTGCTCAGGGAACTGGCCCCCCCGAATCCGCTGCTCACGGCGATAGCCCGCGCCTTGCTGTGGCTGGAGGCGCAGTGGAGCCGCCTGCTGCCACTACCCTTTGGGACATCCGTCCTGGGGCTGTACGTCAAGCCGCCACTGCCTCACGGCCGCGGCTCGGCGTTCGCAGGCGGCGCAGGCGGTGTGGCCTGAGCAGACTTTGCAGGCTGCTCCGCTTTGGCAGGCGGGGCGGGCTGCGCAACCGGCTCAGGCGGCGCAACCTGATGCGCCGCCTCGGCGTCCTGTGCCGTCAGAATCCGATTGTAGACTTTCACGCCCGCAATGCAGCCGGTGACCTGGAACTGCGGGCCCGGTCCGCCGCTGTACTGTCCGATGTGCAGCGCACCGGTCCACGGCGCGGTGTTCACGGCGCCGGACTTTTCGACAATCAACTTCCCGTCCTGATAAAGCTGGGCCTTATGCCCATCGCAAGTTGCGACTACGTGGACCCAGTGGTCCGCGGCGGGCCTGCCGCCATCGCAGTCCACCCCGCCCACGTGCCAGCGCCAGCCTCCGCCGATCTTCTGCAGAAACCAGCCGGCCTGGTTCCAGACTCCCGAACTAACGACGACCGGCATCTCGCCCGGCTGAGTGAAATACACCCAGCACTCGACGGTGATGCGCCGCGCCAACTCGAACTCCCCGCGATGCTCGAAAGTCACGTGGCCGCCTTGGCGCAGATCCAGGCAGCCATTGGCCACCTGCGCCTTGCCTTGGACCTTTGCCGGGACGGCGGCGCCATCGTGCAGCGCCGCGTTGGCGTTCTGCGAGAAAGCCGCAACGAAAACCGCTTCCTGCACTTCCGGCTCAGCGGCTGCAACCACCGCGGCCGCGGGTGCGCTCTCGCTGCCGCGCCGGCTGATGGCGCGCACGGTATAGGCGTACTTCTGGCCTGCGGCGGCCTGGGTATCGCAGTACTGCGGCACGGCGAGGGACTCCGCGGTAAGGCGCTTGAAATCCTCGCTGCCTGCTTCAGCCCGGTAGACGTGATACCGCAGGTTCGCCGGGCCGCTGTCGCTCCAATGCAGATCCACGCGTCCTGGCGCCGGTGTGGCAGCCAGCGCCGCCGGAACTGAGGGCGGCGGCGGCACCGGAACGGTCACGGCGGCGCGCTGCGGCGCGCTGTGCTGCTCGCCCGCGAACAGGACCAGGGCATAATGTTGCGTGCCCGGCTCGGCCCCGGCGTCGCTGTACTCGAATAACCCCGTCGTCGTCAGCAGCGTTTCCCGGGACGGCGCGAAGTCCGCCGCCGGACCGCGGTGCAATTCGGCGAGCAGGCCGATGGTGCGGGCCGAGCGCTCCCAGGCCAAACGCACGACGCCCTCGCTGTCCGTCTCGATTTTCAGGGCCGGCAGCGGGTCGGGCAGCGGCAGCGGCACGAGCTGGCGGCACACGCCCGCAACGACCTTGGCGCCCGGCATGTCCACACTCGGCACAGCCAGGGCCTGCCGGCGGCCGTCACGGATGATCTGCAGCATCTGCTGGTAGTGCGGGTCCTGCACGGAGGCAAACGTGGCCACCGGCTTGGCCTCGGGGTGCGGCGGCGCGGGCATAGGCTGCGCCTTGTAAGCCTCCACCGGCTGCACGGCATGAGCGTACCCGTTCCACAACATGCGCACGCGCTTCCGCAGGGGGTCCACTTTGCAGTCGCGGCAGAGGCCCGCCCCCAGCCCCGCCGCACCTTTCGCCAGCGGCGCCCGCAGGATGCGGCTGAGCTCCGGCCGCTCCAGGTTGAACCAATCGTCTTCGAAGACGGCGGCCTGCTTGCCGTCACCGTGGCAGCCCAGGCAGCCTGCCGCGCCCATTTCCGCGGCCAGCGCATTCTTGATGCCCGGCCAGGGCTTCAGATTGCAGCCCGCCGGCGCGTAGTCCCACGTGCCGTGGAACAGCCCGTTGGTGTCAATCCAGGCCAGGAGCAGGTCGCGCTCCGCGCGCGTGAGGTTGGCGATATAGCCCTCGTGCCCGCTGACCAGGATTTCCGCCAGCGGCGCCGCGCCCGAACCGTGCGCCCGCGGCGCGAAAATCGGCGCGGACCACAGCGCGGTGCCGTTCATGCAGTCTATGCCCGCGATAAGGTAGGCCGTCAGTTGCGTGAAGCGCCGGCTGGTCAAGTTCTCATAGCTGATACTGAAATGCTCGGTCCAGCCGCCGGTCAGATCGAGTGCGCCTTCGAAGCCTTTCTCGCCGCCGTGGCAACTGACGCAATGCTTGTTCAGAACGGGCTGCACCATGCCCGGAAAATCCACGTACCCGCTGCCCCAGGACTCCGCTTGCAGGCGCTGCGGCGCGCGCTGGAGGACCTCTTTGCGGCCCTTTGCCGGCGGCGCGCCATATTTGTACTCATGGCAACCGAGGCAGGAGCGCGTCACGCCGGGCGCCGCTTGCACGAACGTCCTCATGCTGCGGACTATGCGCCCCTCGCTGTCCAGGGCCTGCAAGTACACCGCCCGCCCCGCGGGCACCTCGAAGTACGCCGAACCGTCCGGCTCGACGGGCACGACGCCCAGGAAGTTCTTGACGCTGAATGCCAGCGCGCAGCTCAGCAGGAAGGTCTGGTTGTAAGGCTGGTCGCCGCCGGGCGTGGCGGAGACGCGCGAGGTCTCTTCGATCACGCGCAGAAACTTCACCTCGCCGCGTTTCACTCCGTCCAGGCCCTCGTAGACATCCTGGACGAAGAAGCGGCCGGTGCTGGCCTTGGGATCGCTGTTCTCGCTCAGCACGGACGGGCAGGAGCGGGACCTGACCGGCACCGGGTTGTGGCAGTCAATGTCCGGCTCGGCATGCACCACGACCCGCTGCCCGCTGCGGTCAATCAACATGAGCGCGTTGAACTTCGCTCCGGCGGGCAGGCCGCTGTAGAGCACCAGTTCTTCCGAGAGCGGCCAGGGATCGCACGACTCGCCCGTGTCGCAAGTGGGATTCTCGGGATGCGCCAGGTTCACACTGGCGCGCGGGTCGTTCTTGCCCAGGCGCGGGTCCACCAGGGCAATGCTGCCCCGCGGCGGCCCGTTATGCTTCGTGAACGTCCCGGCCACGA
>JBEKKG010000944.1:0-3260 GCA_050010835.1 Planctomycetota bacterium | reverse complement strand
CACCACGTTGCTGGCGGTCGCAGTCCGAAGGTTGATGGCGTCGGCCGGGAAGGCGTCGGCGGCCCAGTGCCAACCTCCAGCTGCTTGGTGAACCAGCCCATCCTCCTGGAGAACATGGAGCAGCTCGCTCACCTCCACACCGCCGAACGCCTCTCCGTCGCGCATGGGGAGCTCGAACACGGCTGCCTGCAAGTGTCCCGCCAGGATGAGGAGGTTGTCCGGGTCGACGAATGCTCGTTCGGGAGATTGCTCCAGGAGGAACTCGGGGTGTTTGGCCAGGTACTGGTCGAGCGGGCCACCCCCCGCGATCAGCACCTGGAGGGCGGGCTGGTTTCGGCGCCCGGCCCGGCCCATCCGTTCCGCCTGCTGCCGATTCGTTACCAGTTCCGTCAGTGCATCCCCGAGCCCGACAGAATCACCGGGCGGCACCAGGAATCCAGTTTCTCCATGCTCCACAATCTCCGGCAGACCGCCTATCCGACTGGCAACGACGGGAACGCCGCGCATCATCGCCTCGGTCGCCACATTGGGGAACGGCTCATGCGAGATGGACGGCACGGCCTGAACCCACGCCAGACGCAGGCGTTCTTCCATCTCGTCTCTTGCCAGATGACCGGTCAGTTCCAACTGCCTGGCGATGTCCAAATGCTTCGCGAGCTTCTCTATGGCCTCCCGCTTCGGCCCCGCCCCGGCAATCAGCAGCTTCGCACCCGGGACCCGATCCAATACGCGCCGGAAGGCTTCCAGGAGAGTCGAAACGCCTTTTTCCGGCGACAGGCGCCCGGCAAACGCAATCAAGGGTGGTTCCCTGAGAGGGGGCCGCTCGGGACGCTCGAGCACTCCGTTCCAAATCACTTCGTTGACAGAAATCCCCAGCGACTCCAACAGGAGCTTCGCGCCTTCGCTCTGCGCCACCACACAGTCAAAGCAATCACGGTAGCGCTGCCAGAGACGACACTGTAGCATCTCCAATGCCCACTGCGGCGCCAGCCGGCAGCAGCCGTGCCGCAGGCAGGCCAGACCTTTCGGATACGCGCATGGCCGGCCATCCGGCAGAATCTTCTTGGCAGTGGGACAAGCGGGCTTATAATCCGCCGGGTTGAAGATGCTGGGGACATCCCGCAGGAGCGGCAATATGGCGGGCGAAAGCTGCCAGAGAATGACACGCGCGTGGACCACGTCCGGCTGGAACGTGCGCAGGACGCGCCGCAGCACCCAGTGCGCACACGAATTCAACACCTGGGTCACCGCCCGCAACGGCGTTGTGGTTCCCCAGCAGAGATAATCGGATTGAAACGGGAGACCCCCGTATGGCACGCTGGTCGTGAAGAGCCGCGCGTCATGACCGCGCGTGCGAAGCGCCGCTCTGAGCGCAGCCAGTTGAGCTTCCGCTCCCCCTTGCAGAGTCCCGAAGTCATTTAGCAGCAGGATCTTCACCGTTACCTTTTTCGAGCGCTCGCAGGCCTGAGTGCCACACGCTACCGCCGCGCATTCCGCACCGCTCGTAGCCAGGGCCTCTACATTCCCCAAAGGTTGGGAGTGCTGACCGGCTTGCCCTGGAGCTTCAGGTAATAGAAGAGCTGTCCCTTGTGCTGCTTCTGGTGGTCCACCATTTGCAGAAGGCGATGCCCCAGCACCATCTCGGTTGGATCCCAAGGGGCAGGCGCCGGCGTGTGCGCAAGTTGTTCCTCGCTAGTGGATGCCAGCATCTGGAGGGCTATTGCCTGGTCTTCCTGCAAGAGCCGTCTCGCCTCGGCGACGCTCTCGATCGTTGGCAGCTTCTCCGCTGGAGGCAACTGCTCTTCAGGTGTGAGCTCGTTCATGTCCTTCCCTTCGGGCAGTCCCCAGTCACCGGTGATGAAGGCCCGGAAAGCGGCGCCGCAGCCCTGCGTCATATGTTTGAGGAGTTGACCAGTGGTCATCCAATTGCTCCCCGTGGAAGGTTTCCACTGAAGGCTGTCATCGCCCACCAGAGCGAGCAACCCCTCTGTGATTCTGTACGCGGACTGAATCTCTGTCTTGAGGAGTTCTGTCCAGTTCATAACCACTCCTTGTTCCCGGCTTCAGTCACCAGCAGTCATGGTACCAATAACATGGTACCTATGGTACGTTACGGCATTGACTTGCTCGTCTAAACCCCTTAGTGTAACAGATTGGGAGGAGAGAGTCAGGCTCTGCTTCCGGGCCGTGAAGAATATGAGATCAAGAGGCGTGTTGCTGATTTTGGTGCTGTCTGTGTTGGCTCCGGTGCTCGCCACGGGCGGTACTTTGTACACGGTTGATGGATCGGCCTCGTTCACAGGAGGCATCTACGGGACGTGGGACTTCGCGTTTACGTCGGGTCCGGCCGGCCTTTATCTGCAGCAAATAGATATTGACCTCAGCCCAACGGGCCTCAAATTCGACACCGTGCCGGGCGGTTTTGGATCGTTGACTTCCCTGGACATCGACAATTACCTGGGCACCGATGTTGGCACAGGACTGTATCAGATCCTGCCGGGGACGGGCGCCGTCCTGGACGGCGGCCAGTCGCTAACGTTCCAGTTCGACGATTTCACGGTGGGTGAGAACTTCCATTTCACCGGCGATGTCGACAACCCGGATCCCACGCTCCTGCCACTGACGGATTGCAGCAGCCTCCACGGCTTGGCCAGGGTGGCCTGCATTATTCAGAATGCGGTGAAAACAGCGCAAAACGACGCTCGTCTGACTGCTGCCGCGCTCGTGACCGGGCAGGAGTTCGGCGGCACGCTCGTGACTTACACGTTCGGAGGCCCGGGCTTCTATACGAGTCAGTTCACGGCGGCGTTTGAGCCAGACGGGGGCCTTCGCGTTCTAGGTGCTGCCAATGCCGTTGAGGGGGAGGTGGAAGCGACGCCGGAACCGGCCACCTTTGTTTCGCTCGGAGCCGGCATGCTGCTGCTGGGCGGCCTGTTGCGCCGCCGCGCGCACTGAGGCTTCTCCCCCGGATTCAGTACCACGGACTTGCGGAGGGTGCTGGGAGCGCGGCTTGCGCATCCCAGCGCCCTCTGTCACTCGCCCCAGGCGATATTGTCTTCCGGTTCAAGCACATCACCCGTGCCGCTGATTAAAAGTGCTTTCGTATTATCCATTACGGCAAGCATAGCTTCGAGACGACGGAGGTAACGGTCTGTTCTCCAGTCTTTTGCAAGCTCTATTGATGCCCTGAAAAGATTGCCGCTGTGAGTTTCCAGTTTTTCCTCGAACCTTTGCATCAAAGTAAATGCGTCTGCCGTGGC
>JBEKKG010000943.1:0-3261 GCA_050010835.1 Planctomycetota bacterium | reverse complement strand
CGAGCGTCCCCGGTGCGATCGCCTTCACGCGTTTGCCGGTAGCTCTGCTCGCCGTCGCTCAGGAAGTTGACGCAATACAGCGGATCGGCGCCGACACGGCGGCAGAAATCGACGAACTCGCGCGTGCCCACGCGGTTTGTCTCCTTGCCGCCCCAGGCGTAATTCCGCGCCCAAGGGCGGGAAGCTGCCGGTCCTACGCCCTCCCGCCACTTGTGGTAACGGCTGTAGAGACCGCCGAAGCGAACCACGTCCGGCGCAAGATCTTTCACCACGCCGATGAAGTCGGAGCGCCAATCATCCGGGCCATAGTCCCACGCCGCCTCCACCGAGCTGTCGGTCGTGCCCAGAGGCTCCATGAACTGCATATAGAGGTGGGGGGAGATCTCGAACAGAGGCTCGGGATCAACGAGAATCGCGTTCGAATCCTGGGCTTGAAGGGCGGCTTGCGCCGCCGCTGCAACGCCCGCCGTCCGAATGAAGGTTCTGCGGTTCATGGTGCACCCTTTCAGAATGCCTGTGTCTTCACAATGCCTTCGGATTCGTCGATGAGCACCAGCCGGTTCGATCGAACGGCCCCGCTACTTTTTCGGGAATTTCGGATTCGCCTTGATCTCCCGAATCTGCAGAATGTGCCGCTGCTCGTGAGTGGAAATCAGCAGCAGCCACTGATACGCATCGCTTCCCTCCCTTTCCACTACATGGCTCCGGAGATCTTCGGCAGTGGTCCTGGCGTATTGCAGCATCTCGGCATGCAACTTCCGGAGGGCGTCCAACCCGGCTCTCAAATCGTGCAATTGCCCCTTCGGCCCTTCCGATGGCACCGCCTTCTGCCGTTGCGTCCGGTCGATGCCGTACCAGAGAACGTCTGCGTCCCTGGCGGGCTGACTCTGACTGCGTGGCGGCGCCTTCATCGCTGGAGAGCTTGAGGTCGCCGAAGCAGCCGTCGGAGAGCACCAGGACGCGGACGTCTTTCTCCGTGGCGCACAACCCGGCCGCCGTCTCGAACGCCTCGGTGGCCCGCGTCTCCACGTCGCGGGTGTGCAGACTGGCGAGGACCTGTCTGAGCAGCGCCCGGTCAGGGGTGAACTTGCTGAGCTGGCGCACGTCGCGGTCAAAGGCCAGCACCATCATCTCGTCGCCGGGCCGCATGTCGTCCACTTTGCTGGTGGCCTCGCGGAGGGCGACATCCAGGCGCGGCTCATCCTTGCGCGGTCCGGCGTCGCAGGTGGACATGCTGGCCGAGGTGTCCACCATGAGGATGGTCTTGGCGCCGGCGTACCCCGCGGCGCTCAAGTAAGGCCGCGCCAGAGCGAAGGCCATCAGGCTGATGAGCAGCAGTTGCATAAGCAGGAGCAGCGAGTACTTGAGGCGCTGGAATGGCGAATTGACCTGCAAGTCGTCTATCACCTTCTTCCACAACAACGTGGACGGCACGACGCGTTGTTCGCGCTTGAGCTTGAGGAAGTAGAGCGCGATCACAGGGAGCAGTGCCGCCAGGCCCAGAAGCCCCCAAGGCTGCAAGAGGTTCATGCCGCTGTTTCTCCGGCTTTCATTGACGCCCCGTACTCCGTCCGGATTCCGGGGACACGATCCCGATTTCCAAACAGCCGGAAATCGGGTCATGTCCCCGGAATCGGCAGCATAAGCCGCAGCCAGGGAAGTGGCAAATGACACTTCACTCCAAGAACACTGCGGCACGTCATTGCCCTAGCCGGCTGCTCTTCAATCCCTGCGCCCGTTCCCAGGCCTCGATGTCTCCAGTAAAATACCGCAGCCTCGTCTTCTTATATTCCTTGTGGGAGTACAGCACCGCGTATTGCGCAATGCCCGCCTGCCGCGCCAGGCCGGCAATCTGCGCAGCGCACTCCGCGACGGTCCTGGCATGGACCATCGTGAACAGATTGTAGGGCCAGTCCGGATACTGCGGGCGCTGGTAGCAGTGCGTCACGGCCTTCTGCGCCGCAAAGAAAAGGCCCAGCTCTTCAAGGCGCTCCGGCGGCACGCTCCAGATGCCCATGCCGTTGCCTTGGAACCCCGCAGCACGATGGCGCAGCACCGCGGCAATCCGCCGCAAGCGCCCGTTGCTCATGTTCTCCCTGCACCAGTCGAACAACTCCGCGGCCGTCAGACCGGCCTGTTGTGCTATGGAAACAAACGGCTCGGGTTGCAGCGGCATGTCCCGCTGAAGCGCTCTAACACAGCGCATATCCTGCTCCGTCAGCGGCTCTTTTTCTTTTCCCCTTTGGGGCAGGGGCGGGGCGGGGGTTTGGGGCAGGCTGAGAGGTCCTTTTCCCTCTCCCCTTGGGGGAGAGGGCAGGGTGAGGGGTTCGGTTTCGCCCTCGGTCATGTCCAGCTTCATCCCGATTTTGAAGACACGCAAAGCAGGCAGCAGCCGGATGGACTCCGCGCCGCTGAGCTTGTGGAGCGCCTGCGCATGGGCCGCCAGGTCGGAGCCCGGCGGAACTCCGAGGGTGAACCAAAGGTTGAAGGGGCTGTTGCGCGCGTAGTTGTGGGTAACGCCCGGGTGCAGGTTGAGCACCGCGGCGGCCTCGTCCATCCTCTCCGGCGGCACTTTGCAGGCAGCGAGACAGGACTTGTAGCCCAGGGCGCGCGTGTCAAAGATGGCGGAAAGCTCACGGACTGTGCCTTCGTCCTTGAACCGGCTGGCCCTGGCAAGGACTTCATCCTCGCTCAGCCCGCACTTCTGCCCGAGCACCTGGAACGGTCTGGGGTCCAGAGCCAATCCTTCCTGGAGCGCATTGAGCAGTTGCCTGGATTTCTGGTCTAGGGCGGACACTTGGGTTCCTCGCTAGTGCGCCAACGTCACACGCACTTCGTGGACATTCATACCCGCCTTGCGGAAGGCGTCCAATAACGTCTGCCGCTGGAAACTTTCGAGTTCCTGGAAGAGCGCGCTGGAATCGGCCTCCAACGTTACGACCCCCACCTTCACGCTCGCCACGCCGACATGTTCGGCCAGCGGGCCGAGGGACAGCGCCGGCAGGGTCAAGCGGCGAGGCGTCACCTACTGGACCTTGTTCACCGGCTCCCCGTTCTCGCACGCGGTGACGTCGCTGGGCGTCGACTCGTAGCTGATCGCCGTGTCCGACATGCGCTTCCACTTCCCGTCGACCACCTGCTCGGGCCACTCTGCTTCGTCGGGGCGGTGGTCGGTCGGGCTGAGGTTGACCGGTGCAATGCAAGCGATGCAGCAGAAACCGCGGATCTGCTCCGGTTGGCGCTGTGGTTGACGCACACGCC
>JBEKKG010000942.1:0-3262 GCA_050010835.1 Planctomycetota bacterium | reverse complement strand
AAAGGCTGGAACGCAAATCATTGTCAGACAAATGCACACTGCCACTAGCTTGGTCATGGGTCTTCCTCCT
The DNA here is from genome assembly GCA_050010835.1 of Planctomycetota bacterium. Taxonomy (GTDB): domain Bacteria; phylum Planctomycetota; class SZUA-567; order H5-PLA8; family H5-PLA8; genus JAPLOD01. Next base: position 3,192 of record JBEKKG010000942.1, on the reverse strand, counting down.
CTTCTGCCAACACAGTAACCGTTCGGTCTCAGAGCCGCGCGCGTAAGCAAGCGGCAACATCCGCTCCCTCACGGTCGCGGCTCGGACTGAGCGGCCACCTACCACATACACTGCACGGCTGCGGCTTTGGGGTTGTTTTTGCAAGGCGCGCGTGTAGTACTAGGAGGAACGATTGGCCACAGAGGGAGGTCTGCTGTTTGTTTCTATCTTCTCTGTGTCCTCTGTGTTCTCTGTGGCAAGGAGGGGTTGTACGATGAACAACATTCTCTGGGTGGTGCTTGCTCTTTTCGCTTTCGCCTCCGTGCTCAGCGCGGCGGAGTTGCGCATTGGCCTGATCGGCCTGGACACGTCGCACGTCACGGCCTTCACGAGCGTCTTGAACAATCCCGCGGATAAGAACCACGTGCAGGGCGCCCGCGTGGTGGCGGGATTCAAGGGCGGCAGCCAGGACCTCGAGTCCAGCCGGTCGCGCGTGGAAGGCTACGCCAAAGAGCTGGCGGAGAAATGGGGCGTGAAAATCTGCGACACCATCGAGGAACTCTGCGGCCAGGTTGACGCGGTGATGATCGAGAGCGTGGACGGCCGGCCGCATCTGGAGCAGGCCAAACCCGTCATCGCCGCGCACAAGCCGTTCTTCATTGACAAGCCTATGGCCGGCTCGCTGCACGACGCCCTCGAAATCTTCCGCCTGGCGCGCGAGGCCGGCGTGCCCGTCTTCAGTGCGTCGTCTCTGCGCTACGGCAAGAGCACCCAGGCGGTGCGCCAGGGCTCGCTGGGCAAGGTCACGCGCGCCGAAACATTCAGCCCCTGTCCGTTGGAACCGCATCACCCCGACCTGTTCTGGTATGGCATCCACGGCGTCGAGTCGCTCTTCACGGTCATGGGCACGGGCTGCGAAACGGTGAAGCGCGGCACGACGGCCGACGGCAAGATCGAAGTCACCGGCGAGTGGGCGGGCGGGCGCACCGGCACTTTCCGCGAAACACCGAAATGGTTCAAGCTCAACGACGACTCGTTCGCCTCTTTGCATAATGCCCAAGTACCTGAAGCGGTCTTGTCGAAACTCAATACTCTAAAGAACAAGGAGTTTGGGACTGAGCTGCAACTGTCGCAGGAACTGGCGAAACTCCTTGATAAAGACGAACTGGAACGCTTCCAGAAATCAGTATTGAGCCATGCGCAGACCCCCAAGGCCTACACCGGCAAGGCCTGGGGCGAGAAAGGCGAGGCCGACGTGGGCGCTTACGAAGGTTACCACCCGCTCGTGGCCGTGGCCGTGAAGTTCTTCCAGAGCGGCGTGGTGCCCGTCGCGGAGGAGGAAACCGTCGAGATTCTGGCCTTCATGGAAGCCAGCGACGAAAGCAAACGGCAAGGCGGGGCGCCGGTGAAGATCAAGGACATTATCAAGAAGGCGGGAGGCAAATGAGCATTTTGGATTGAACGGCCTTTTTCCCTCAGCCAGTTATGCCAGCGGCCTTCAGCGCGTTCGCGAGCGCGGACCTGAATGCTCCCGCGTCCGGGTAGCGCAGGCCGGCGAGCACGGTGCGCATCTCGGTTTCGTCCGCGGCAACTTCCGTCTCGCGCAGAGCGCGGTCAATCACCTCCGCGACTGGCGAGGGGACGCTGGGGTTGCGTTTGCGCAGCGGAACGGGAGCGTTGGCCATAATCACTTTCGCGTAGTCCGATACAAACGGTGTGCGCTTGAGCGCCTGGCAATTCCGAAACATCGCCTCGAAGCCCTCACGCACGTATCCGCCGGTGAGCATTTGGTGGAAGACGGCGGCGATGGAGAAGACATCCGAGGCCGGATAAAGGTACTTGTAATACGTGAACTGCTCACGCGGCCAGTACGGAGGCGTTCCGCCTGTCTGTCCCGGCACAGTCATATCGGTCATGCCTGCAGCCTCGAAGCTCTTGGATAAACCGAAGTCGGCGACTTTAGGCGTCCATGTTTCCCTCTCCCCTTGTTGTAGCGCAGGCTTCCAGCCTGCCTCCGTTCCCCTCTCCCCTTGTTGTAGCGCAGGCTTCCAGCCTGCCTCCGTTCCCCTCTCCCTTTGTTGTAGCGCAGGCTTCCAGCCTGCCTCCGTTCCCCTCTCCCTTTGTTGTAGCGCAGGCTTCCAGCCTGCCTCCGTTCCCCTCTCCCCTTGCGGGAGAGGGCAGGGTGAGGGGGCACGCGCCAGGAGTATGTTTTGCGGCTTGAGATCCCTGTGCACGACCCCCCTGAATTCCCGCTGGGTTCCGTCAGTGATGCGCGTGTGTACGGCCGCGGCATGGGCGTGCGCCAAGCCCTCCAGAGCGCCCAGCATGATGGGGGCGGCTTCCTGCAACGTCAGCGGCCGGCCTTTTCTTTTGAGAAGTTGGCCCAGGTCTACGCCGTCCACAAACTCCAGCACGAAGTAGAAGACCTGGCCGGCGCCGGACCCAATGTGGCCTTGGTCCAGCAGCTCGACAATGTTGGGGTGCTTCAACTGGCGAGTGAGATCAATTTCGCGCTCGAAGACCCGGACATACTCCTCATGCACCGCGACGTGGGGCAGGAGCGTTTTGATGGCCACTGTGCAGCCGGACTTTGCCTGCACGGCCTTGTAGACCACGCCCATGCCGCCGCGGCCCAGTTCGGATTCGATGGCATAGCCGGGGATCGCGGGCGCCCCCTCACCCTTCCCTCTCCCCCTGGGGGAGAGGGTAGGGTGAGGGGCTGTTCTGAGGACTGTCGCTGCAAGCTCCTCTGTGGCTGTCCCGCTCCCCGGTGCAGGCGAGACGCCTGCGCTACGTACCGCGGGCGTCCCGCCCGCAGCAAGAGGATGGGTCGAGTCGGCGGCGGCGTCAGACTCGATAGCCACCTGCAGCATTGTTCTGCCAACCCTGATGACATCGCCGTCCTTAAGCCGCACCTCCTTGACACCGGGCGGCCCCTGTTTTACGCCTGCGGGAGGAGCAGCTTTGCCGCCATAGCGCACGCCGTTTACCGTGACGCCGTTGGTGCTGTCCAAGTCGGTGACCTTGCACCCGAGCGGCGCGATCTCCAGAAGAAAGTGGTGTCGCGAGAGGTACTTGTCGAACGGCAAGGACACCTTGGCATCCGCCGCCCGGCCGAAGAGGAAGCAGTCGGGTTGATCGAAAGTGAAGGCGCGGCCCTGGGCAGGCCCGGCAGTAACAGTGATGGAGACGCGCATGGGAGTTATTCAAACG
>JBEKKG010000941.1:0-3461 GCA_050010835.1 Planctomycetota bacterium | reverse complement strand
TGGGCTACAGCCAGGTCTTGCCTTCGGTGGGCGCGGAAGCCGGCCCCACGCGCAGCATGATGGCGGCTTTCCCTGAGCGCCAGGAGGTCAACGCCGAGCAGGGCGCGTTCGGGGCGAATGCGGCTTACATTGACGAATTGCGCATCCGGGTGAAAGAAGCGCGCGAGATGGCGGCAATGGTGGAGGCTGAAACGGAATTTGGCGTCAAGGATGCCCTCTTCCGCGCTGATGCCGCGCGCCGCAACCTGAAGACCTACGGCGAGCGGGTGGTGCCGCTGTCCAAACAGGCCTTCGAGGCGAGCAAGGCGCAGTACGCCAACGGCAATGCGCCGTTCATCGAGCTGCTCGACTCCGGCCGCAGCTTCCTGGAGAACTCGCTGATGCTGGAGGATGCCAGGATGGCACGGAACAAGAGCGTCATTGACTTGCTGGATGTAATGGGCTACACGGCGGCCCGGGCGCTCGGGAAACCTAACCCATGATTGAACGCCTGATCGAATACTCCTGCCGCAACAAGTTCCTGATCATCGCCCTCTTCGTGGCCGTGACGGGGTGGGGCTATTACGTGATGCGCCACACGCCCGTGGATGCGATTCCCGACCTTTCCGAAAACCAGGTGATCGTCTTCACGGACTGGATGGGCCGCAGCCCCCAGGAGATCGAGGACCAGATCACCTACCCGCTCTCCGTGAACCTCCAGGGCCTGGCCGGAGTCAAGGCCGTGCGCGCGTCGTCAGAATTCAACTTCTCGATGATCAACATCATCTTCGACGACTCGGTGGACTTCTATTTCGCGCGCAACCGGGTGCTGGAGCGGCTGGCGCTGGCGGGCACGTTCCTGCCGCAAGGGGTGGTGCCGTACCTGGCGCCGGACGCCACGGCCCTGGGCCAGATCTTCTGGTACACGGTGGAAGGCGAGAACACGGACGCCGGCACGCTGCGCGCCCTCCAGGACTGGTACGTGCGCTACCAGCTCAACGCCGTCCCCGGCGTGGCGCAAGTCGGCAGCGTCGGCGGCTTTCCCAAGGAGTACCAGGTGGACGTGACGCCGGAGAAGCTGCGCGCCTACGGCGTCACGCTCGGCGACATCTTCAGCGCCCTGGCGCGCAGCAACAGTTCCGTCGGCGGGCGCGTGGTCCACAAGGGCAACGCCGAATACCTGATCCGCGGCGTGGGCTGGCTGAAATCGCTGGACGATATCCGCAACACGGTCATCACCGAACGCAAGGGCGTGCCCATCCGGGTGGGCGACCTGGCCACGGTGCAGACGGGCAGCGAGTTCCGCCGCAGCGTGCTGGAGAAAGACGGCTCGGAAGTCACCGGCGGCGTGGTGATGATGCGCTATGGCGAGAACCCGCTGGAAGTGACCCGGAGCATCAAGGCCAAAATCCGGGACTTGCAGCGCGGCCTTCCCGAGGGCGTGCGCATCGTGCCCTTCTACGACCGCACGCGGCTGGTCGAAAGCGCCATTCACACGGTGACGACGATCCTGGAACACGAGATCCTGATCGCCACGCTGGCCATTCTCCTGATCCTGACGCATTTCCGCAGCGTCTTTGTGATCGTCTTGACTCTGCCGCTGTCCATTCTCATTGCTTTCATCCTGATGCGCTACGTGGGCATTTCGTCGAACATCATGTCGCTGTCGGGCATCGCCATCTCCATCGGCATCCTCGTGGACCAGGCCATCGTGATGCTGGAAAACGCCACGCACCACCTGACCCTTAAGTTCGGAGAGAACAAGATCACGGGCGACACGACGGAGATCGTGGCGGCCGCCTGCCGGCAGGTGGGGCGGCCCATCTTCTTCTCGGTGGTCATCATGGTGCTCTCCTTCCTGCCGGTCTTCGCGCTGAGCGGCCAGGAAGGCAAGCTCTTCCATCCGCTGGCCTTCACGAAGACTTTTGCGCTGATCGGCACGGCCATCATCTCGGTGACGCTCGTGCCGGCCATCATCCCGCTGCTGATCCGCGGCCGGCTGTCGCGGGAAGAAAAAAATTGGGTTGTGCGCAGCGTGGTGGCGATCTATCGCCCCATGCTGGGCTACCTGATGCAGCGGCCCAAAACGGTGATCTGGCTCATGGTGGTGCTGTGGGGCCTCGGCTTCTACTTCGCCCGGCACCTGGGGCGGGAGTTCATGCCGCCGTTGGATGAAGGCAGCATTATGGACATGCCGGTCACCTCGCCCCGCGCTTCGGTGACGGAAGCGGCGGACGACCTGAAGGCTCGCGACGCGCTCCTGCGCGAGATGCCGGAGATCGAGCAGGTCGTGGGCAAAGCTGGCAGGGCCGACACGCCCACGGACCCGTCGCCGCTGGATATGGTCGAGACGATCGTCAACCTGCGCCCGCGCGAGCACTGGCTTAAGCGCAAGCTGTTGCTCCAGGACGCTCTGGCGGAGGCCGGCAGGCAGGCCCAGACGCTGGAGCACGAAGGGGTACTCGGCCCCTTCGCGAGTGTCGAGCAGCGCCGCGCCTTGCTGAGCAACGTGGCCAGTGCCGCACTGGAGGGCTTCGACGCGGCCATGCGGCGGCTGGTTGTCAACAAGCAGGCAAACTTTGCGGAGCAGCTCGCGGATGTGTCCGCGCGCTTCGTGGGCGAGAAGGTGCTGGAGCAACTCGGGCGGCATCCGGCCTGGCGTGAGCTGCTGGGGCGGGTTGACCGCGAGACGTTCCTGCGGAACCTTGTGCGCGCGCACCGCGGAGAGTTCGTGCGGGACCCGTTGCTGCTAGACGTGCAGAACACCGTGGATGCGGCGCTGGCGGAGTTCAAGAAGCAGGCGCGCGCTGCGGCTGAGGCCGGCGAGACGCCGGCGGTACGTACCGCCGCCGTCCCGGCGGCAAGAGTTGCGGAATTGACAGATCCTCTGGCGCCAGTGCCGTCGCGTTGGGATGCGGTGCTGGAGCCACTCCAGGAGACATTCGGACAGGAGCGGCGTGACTTCTATGAGCAGACCGCGCTGGCGCTGGACAAGCTGCGTTCTGAGCGCACCGAGGCGTGGGTCAAGCAAGCCAACGGAGAGATTTTCTATCCTGCTATGGAGGCTTACGAAAGAGCGCTCTTCGCCCAACTGGAGAAGCTGGCGCGGATGGAAGGGGCAGGGCGAACATCTGGACCCAGCCGATCATCAACCGCGTGGACATGCTCGCCACGGGCGTGCGCACGCAGATCGGCATCCTCGTCTATAGCAGAGGTCGGGTGGTCGAGGGAAGCGGCAGAGATCAAAACGAACAGGCCATACAGGACATCCAGGACGTCAGTAATGAAGTGGCCAACGCCGTGCGCAATATTCCCGGCGCTGTGGACGTGGTGGCTGACCAAACCGTCGGCAAAGGTTACGTGGAGGTGGAGATAGACCGCGAGCGCGCCGCGCGCTACGGCGTCAACGTGGGCGACATTCAGGACGTTATCGAAGTGGCGCTGGGCGGCAAGCCCGTCACGACCACCGTGGAAGGCCGCGA
>JBEKKG010000940.1:0-3278 GCA_050010835.1 Planctomycetota bacterium | reverse complement strand
CGCCTGTTTTTATTCGGCGTGCTCGGCTGGATTGTGGCCATCGGGCCGATGCTGAACGTCAGTATAGCGTCCTTCCCGGCGCACGACCGCTACCTGTACCTGGCGCTGCCGCTGCTGCTCCTGGCGGTGGCGCTGGTGGCGGAGAACCTGTTATCAGCGGTGATGAAGATATCATGGATTCCTTTACTTACACTCTCCGCTCCTGCGTTCCTCCGCGTCCTCTGCGGTGAAAAGTCGAGGCTAACCATGAGACTGGCTTCAGTCAACGCTGGCCTGTGGCTGGGAGCTCTTGTGTTTGTGGCCGTGCTGGGCGCTCAGCGTGGCGCATTATTCTCGAACGAACTGGCAGTGATGATGGATGCAGAAACGCAAGCGCCACGGGCGGCCTTGGCCCATATCGGTGTCTGCCAGTGCCGGAAAGCCGCGTGGTCGCAGGCTGTCAGCCTGCTGCAAGCCGGACAGCCTCTTCCTGAAGGAATCCTGCCCCAACTGGCGCATGAGGCTTATGAGGCGCTGAACCGCGCCCGGGATTGCCCAGACTACAAGGACTTCTATCACAACGACATCCACCTGCTCCTGGACGTAAGCGATATGCTGCGCCTGAGCGGGCTCTTCGATGAGGCCGCAGTGCTGCTGAACTCAGTGCTCACGGAGAGGCGCTGGTCGGTCTTCCCAGCGGAGGTCGAAAAGGCGCGGCGAATGCTGGAGGACGTCGAGGCGCAACGGAGGCGTTAGCGGCCGATCCGGGGTGCATGGCAGCAAATGCAGGTCTCCTATGGAGCGCCGGCGTCCCGCCGGCTTTCGTCGGCGTGCCATTACATCGCCGGGCATAGGCCGGCGGGACGCCGGCGCTCCATTTGCTGCCATGCACCCGCCGATCCGGCCAGGGCGAATCTGCACTTGAAATCCGTGAAGGTTAGTGGAGAAACGGCGTCCTGATAATGCGAGTTTTGTCGTGACGGATTCGCTTCTCGGGGCTTGTTGAGGCCCTCTCTTATCCCTAAACGGTGGACGGGATAGGCGTGGAGACTAGGACGAAATGGCAGCGGCTGAATTGCTGGCGGATGTAAGTGGCCTGGTAAAAACATTTGGTCCTCTGCGGGCTGTGGATGACCTGACCTTCCAAGTCAAGCGCGGTGAGATTGTGGGGTTGCTGGGGCCTAACGGCGCCGGCAAGTCCACCACCATGAAGGTCTTGACTTGCTACCTGGTCGCCGATGGCGGCACGGCCAGTGTGGCTGGGGTGTCCATTGATGAGGACCCAGTCGAGGTGCGGCGGCACATCGGCTACTTGCCGGAGAACGCGCCGCTGTACGCGGAGATGCGGGTTTCAGAGTCGCTGGCCTTTGTGGCCCGCATGCACGGCCTCTCCCGAGCCAAGGCCAGGGAACGGATTGCCTGGGCCGTGGAGGCCTGCGGGCTGCAGCCCAAGTACGTCGCCATCATTGGGACGTTGTCGCGCGGCTTCCGGCAGCGCGTGGGGCTGGCGCAGGCCGTGCTGCACGATCCGGACCTGCTGATCCTGGACGAACCGACCAGCGGGCTGGATCCCATCCAGATCATTGAGATCCGCAAGCTCATCATGGAGTTCGGCCAGACGAAGACCGTCTTCTTCTCCACCCACATCATGCAGGAAGCGGAAGCCGTCTGCAACCGCGCCTTAATCATCAACCGCGGCAAACTGGCCGCGGACGGCGCGCCCAGCGAACTCAAGGCCACGCTCGGCAAGGAACAGAAGGTCGTGGCGCGGCTGCGCGGCCCGACCGCGCAGGAACTGGAGACGCTGGTCGGCGCGTTCGGCGCCGTGGGGTCCGTGTCCGTGCAGCACCTGCCCAGCGACAACTGGCTGGAGTGCAACGTGCGCATGAGCCCTTCCGCTTCCGGCGGCGCGGCGATGGAGACCAGCGAACGGTTGTTCCGCTTGTGCAAGGAGAAGGATTGGTCGGTGCAGGAACTCAAGGTTGAGGCGCTGTCGCTGGAAGACGCGTTCCTCAAAGCAACGGGGCATGAGAAGCTGAAGTGAGGCTTGGAGGGTAGGGCAGGCTTTTCAGCCTGTCCGGACAGGCTGGAAAGCCTGTCCTACCGCTGGAGACTGGAACAACTATGGGCATGACGGCAAGCGTTCTGCGGCGTGAATTCGGATCCTACTTCAACACGGCCATCGGCTACGTCATCATGGCGGCCTTCCTGCTGCTCACCTGCCTGCTCTACGTGAACGGCCTGTTCCTGCGCGGGACCGCGGAGATGCGGGAGTACTTCGGCCAGATGCCGGTGCTCATGCTCTTCTTTGTCCCGGCCATCTCGATGCGGCTGTGGTCGGAAGAGCGCAAGCTGGGGACTATGGAAGTCCTGATGACCATGCCCCTGAAATCCTGGCAGGCGGTGCTGGGCAAGTACTTGGCCGCGCTGCTCTTCATGTTGGTCATGCTGGGGCTGTCCCTGCACTTGCCCATCGTTATGAAATGGTGGCTGCACGGCAATCCGGACGTGGGCCAGATCGTTGCGGGCTATGCGGGCGCGCTGGTGCTGGGCATGATTTACCTCTCCATCGGCGCCTTCGCCTCCTCGATCACTTCCGACCAGATAGTGGCCTTCGTCATCGCCCTCGGCATCTCGTTCGTGTTCTTTCTAATGGGCCAGCAGGATGTGCTGGCCTGGATCAAGGAGTGGAGCCCGGCCACGGCGGAAATCGTGGAACGGTTCGGCGTGGACTACCATTTCCAGAGCATTACCCGCGGGGTGCTCGACACGCGCGACATTCTCTACGCGCTCACGATCACGGGTTTGTTCCTGTTCCTGAATGTGCTGGTGGTGGAGCGGCGGCGGTAAATTGGGGTTGATTCACCCCAGAGACACAGGGGCACAGAGAAAGGATTCAGGGTTTTGGATTCTGGATTGCCGAAACATGGTGAACCGGCCAGTTCCTGTCTTTCTCTGCGTCTCTGTGTCTCTGTGGTGAATACTTTGGGGTAGAAGATGGCGACAAATAAAACAGCCCGGGACTGGATAGCCGTGGTGGCGGTCGTGGTGGCGCTGGGAGCCACGGTCCTGGCCAACCAGTTGTCCGAGCGCAAGTTTGCGCGGTGGGATCTGACCAGCGAGAAAAAGTTCAGCTTGAGCGATCCGTTCCGGCGCATCCTCGACAAGCTGGACGACACCGCCACGCTGACTTACTACATTTCCGGGCATGTGCCGAGCTGGTTTGAGGTGACCAAGCGCGACATCCTCGACAAGCTCCGTGAGATTGAACAAGCCGGCAAAGGCCACGTCGTCCTGGA
>JBEKKG010000939.1:0-6443 GCA_050010835.1 Planctomycetota bacterium | reverse complement strand
CGATACGCCGAAAGCCGTCACCAGCGTGCCCGTTCCCTTCCCCAATCCGAGGCATCGCCGTATAGGGTTGAGAAGTTCGAGCGGCCCGAGCAGACCCACGACCTCGCGTGCCAGCCGCCCTTCAGGCGAGTCCGGCATGCTCACATCGGGGACCGTTTTTGGCGGCGGCCAAGGATCGGTGGGGTTGTACTGGTGGCCAAGGTACAAGCCCGGCCAGGGCCGAGTGCGGCCCTCCCAGGCAGCTTCGGCAACCCACTCGCCATTCCGTTCCGGATGCTTTGCCAGCATCTCGTCTACGATCCCGACTGCCTCGGCAACCGATCCCACCACACCGTTGTCTCTCACTCACGCACCCTTTCACGCAGGCTAACGTTCTCGCAGGTCAGAACCAGTTTCAGGTTCTAGCCGATGATTTTCCGGCGGCTTCGCTGTATATGATAACAGAATATCCGGGTTCGACACGTGTTGAAGGAGGCGCGCAAATGTTGCTGAACCGATCTCTCCTGCTGGCATCGTTGTTGTCCGCTTGGTCTGCAAGCGCCGGCGAGGAAGTCCCGTCGCAATTCCAGGCCTGGGGTTCCCGGGGACCGGGTTTGGCGCCGGTGCCGGCGGGTTGGACGGAAGTCCGCGCCGAGCCGCGCGTGCGCAGTGCGCCCGAGCCAACTCAGGACGAAGTGGCCAACGGTTTCATTGTCTTTGCGCGGCGGCCGTTCGAACCGCTCTACCACGACACGGTGCCCGACACGTTCGAACGCGAGGTCAGGCTGCAGGCGTTTGCCGCGCAGGGACAATACGAGCCGCTCTCGTTCGCGCTGTACGCGCTGGCGCCTCTCAAGAACGTCCAGGCCACTGCGGGCGGACTGAAGACGAAGCAGGGCGAGACCATCCCGGCCACGCACCTCGACGTCCGCCTCGTGATGCCCGTGCGCAGCGCGGTATCCTATGGCAACGCGAACGACAAGCGCTTCAGGCTCGCGCCTTTCTATCTTGAGAAGCACGACCACTTCGACATCGCCCAAGGACAGACAGCCCAACTCTGGCTCACCGTCAAAGTTCCGGATGCGGCCAAGGCCGGCGACTACCAAGGAACCGTCAGCATTCAATGGGCTGGGAAGTTCGCGTACAAGGTGCCTGTGACAATCAAGGTGCTGCCCTTCAGACTGCCGCCCATACCGGTCGAAACCGGCGTGTCGTATTATCCTGCTGAGGACCTGGGGATTCGGGAGAAAGAGATGATTGACCAGCGCGACCACGGGATCAACGCGAACGAATCCGCCGTGGGAGCGCGGGTGGTCGGCCGCGAGAAGCATTTCGGCGACGAGGACGCGGAGGCCACGCGCAAGAGCATCCGGACCGCCCTGGCTTTGCGCAAGAAAGTCTACGGCGCTGCCGCGAACCGCTTCCCGATCACCGTGGAAGTCGGCCATCGGATTCTTTACTTCTGGGACCAGAAGAAAGGCTGGTTCGACTTCTGGCCGCGGGCGCCGGAACTGGAGGCGGACTTCTTCAAAGCGGTCAAGGTCTGTGAAGAGACCATCAAGGCCGAAGGCGGCCCGCCCATGCGCGTGTTCATCATGGACGAGCCCGGCGGCCATCCGGACACGTTGAAAGAGACCGCCTACTATTACAGGCTGCTCAAAGACAAGCTGCCGCAGATGCAGACGTACGTGACGCTCGGCGGCGGCGTGGCTATGGGCATTGACGAGCTCGGGCTGCTGGGGCCGGACACGGACCTGGTCACGATCAACCGCTTCGATATGGACATCTGCAGGCTCCTGGCCGCCCGCAAGAAGGTTTACGGCGTGTACAACGGCGGCGGAGCGACGGAGGCGGTCACGGGTTACACGCGCGATCGCTATTTCTTCGGCTTCTACTGCTGGAAGACCGGCGCCGGCGAAATCCTGCAGTGGGTGTACCGGTTTGGCGATGCGTGGAAGGATCCCATTCGCGGCAATCACGGCTACGTTATGCTGGCTCCCGATGGTCCGCTGCCCAGCATTCCGTGGGAAGGCATCCGCGCCGGCGTGGACGATTACCGCTGCATGGATCTGCTGTGGCGGCTGATCACCGCGGCCCAGGCCGACCCTAACGCGGCGAAAGCGGTGGCCGCCGGCAGAGAGGCGGCGCTTGAGGTGCTCTCTGCCGTCGCTTTCAACTATCAGCCGCGCACTGGCAACGGGACGCCGCCGCCTGTTTGCGCCACGCTCGATAAGTGGCGCTGGAAAATTGCGGCCGCGTGCGTGGACCTGCTGGCATTCGTCCCGCTACGATCGGCGCTCGCCACCGTTCCTGAGCGCCCCGGTCCGCTTGAGCTGCCAATGCCCAAGAACGAAGGCGGCACTGTCAAGTACGGCCCGGAACTGCTGCCGGAGACCGGCTTTGAGAACGGCGCCGGACCCTGGAAAATGAGCGGCAAGCCTGTCAGCAAAGGCGGCGTGGATAACACTGTGGCTCACACCGGCAAAGCCAGCTTCATGCTGGAGAACTCGAAAGAGGCCACCGGCATGGACGTGGTTGTCTGCGTGTGGGGATGGGGCGGTCCGGGGCCGAGCATGACGTTGTCCGCGGGCAAGACGTATGAGTTCTCTGCGTTCGTCAAAACCGGCTCCGTGAAGCCGCAGATTAGGTTCACGGTGCCGGCCGGCGCCGCTGTCCGCGAGAACGAAGGCGAAGAGCCGCCCGAGGCCTCCGGCTGGCGGCGCTTGTGGCGGCGCGTCACCGTCAACAAGGAAGTCAAGCCCGGTTATCTGGCCATCTGGCTGCAAGGCCCTGGGAAGGTGTGGGCGGACGACCTGAGTTTTCGCGAGATGATCCTGCCGCCGTTCGTCGTTGAACCGGAACAGACGCTCATTGACGGTGCGGACCGGAGTATCAGAGTGCGGATCGCGCAGTTCGGCTCGACGGAGATCAGCGTCAAGGTCCAGCCGCCGGGCAAGAGCCAGCCGCAGATAGTGAAAATCCCGCCACAGGGCGAGGCGGTGGCGGAGTTCGATCCCCAGGGCCTTCCCGTCGGCGCTCACGAGCTGAAGGTGGAACTTGCCGATGCCGGCGGCGCGCCGTACGCGGTGACTGTTGCGTTCAGGCGCGTAGCGGGTCCGTTCGATAGATAGTGAATCCATGCTGCGAGCCGGATGTCCATTAGGACTATGCACTCGTCTTCAACGGGTGCATGTCAGTAAATGCACGAGGCAGAGCGTACCGCGGGCGTCCGTCAGTAAATGCACGAGGCAGAGCGTACCGCGGGCGTCCCGCCCGCCTTTGCCCTCGGATTCTGCCAGCCTGCCACGAGCGGGCGGGACGCCCGCGGTACATTTACTGACATGCACCCATCTTCAACCGCGCTGGCAAATGACGCTTGCTTGACGGCTCGTCAACCGGCTATAATTGGAGGTGTTCAGTCATCACGGGCAGCCAACAGGAGTCACAGACCACCATGAACGACCGAATCACTCGCCGGAAATTCCTCCAAGCCGGTGCGGCGGCGTCGGCCTCGGTTCTGATCTGCTCAGCAACCACGGCCCGAACATACGCGGCCAATGAAAAGATACGCTTCGCGCTTGTCGGCATCGGCGGCATGGGCGGCAAGGGCGTCGGTGTGGCCTCTGGTGAACAGATCGTCGCCGCGGCTGACGTGGATCTCAACCACGCCGCCGGATCGGTCAAGAAGATCAACAGCAGCTTCCCGGACGCCAAACTCTACAGCGACTATCGGAAGCTCTTCGACGAGCAGAAGCAGCTCGATGCCGTTTGGGTTGCCACGCCTGACCACCATCACTTCCCGGCCACCGTCCGGGCCCTTGAGGCAGGATTCGCCGTCTATTGCGAGAAGCCGCTGTGCCATGATATTTACGAAGTCCGTAAGCTCCGCGAACTTGCCAAGGCGAAGAAGGTTGCCACGCAGATGGGCAACCAGGGGCACTCCGGCGAACACGTCCGGCTGCTGTGCGAGTGGATTTGGCAGGGCTCGCTGGGCGACGTGACCGAGGCCCACGTGCGTCCGCCCTACAACCAGATGGATTTCGGTTCCCGCGACGCCGGCCAGCCGGTACAGCCGCCCGCGAGCCTCGACTGGAATCTCTGGCAGGGCGTTGTCAAGGAGCGGGAGTTCCGCAGCGGCATCCATCCGGCCAAGTGGCGGGGCTGGCTGGACTACGGCACGGGCCTGCTGGGCGACTGGTTCTGCCACAACGCCGACGGGGCCGTCTGGGCCTTGAAGCTCTACGAGGCCGACACGTGCGAAGTCGAGTGCGAAGGCGAGGAGACCAACGCGACCAATTGGGCGCATGAGGTCCGCGTGTCGTGGTCGTTCCCCAAGCGCGGCGAGATGGTCCCGTGCGTGATGCGCTGGAGTTCCGGGATCTACAACGACTACAACGCCAAGCCGCTGCCGAAGACGATCGAACCGGAGCGCATTGCGGCAGTCGCGAAGGAGCCCAGCGCCTACTACGGCACCAAAGGCACGGCAGTCTCGGGCTGGTGGATGAACAGCGCGCGGCTCTTCCCCGAAACGCTCATGAAGGAAGTCGGCAAGCCCAAGACCGTGCTGCCGCGCGTGAAGGGCAGCCACGAATCGGACTTCCTCAACGCGATCCGCACCGGCGGCCATTCGTCGGCCGATTTCGACTATACGGCCCGGCTCACGGAGATCATGCTCATCGGCAACATCGCCTCGCGGGTCCGCGACAAGTTGTCGTACGACTTCCGCACAGGCAAGTTCAACAACAGCGACAAGGCCAACGCCCTGCTGCAACGTGAACCGCGCAAGGGCTGGGAATTCGGATACGCATGACCCGCCACGGGCAAGGGCAGGCGGGGCCGGTTCGGCTGGCAATGGGCATCTGAACCGGGCCTCCGGCGCTTGAAGCGCCATGAGGCGGCCAACGGGTTCCTGCGGCGCTGTACTTGTCTTTGCCGCCGGACCGGATAGGTTGACGGCCGTTAAGCCTGACTCTACTGGCGGCCTTGTGGCACCGGATGACTCGGCGTATGCAGTTGCGAAAGGAGACCCATCGTGAAGAGCCTGCGAATCCTTCTCCCGTTAGTCGTTGCCCTCGCTGCTGGAGCCTGCCTCGCTGAGGACAAGCCGGCCCAGGAGCCGCTGAAGCTGGCCATCGTCAAGGCGGTTTACGGCGCCCTCGACGTGACGGACAAAGTAAAGGACATGGTGAAAGCGGACGGGCTGACGGTGAAGGCCAGCAAGGACAGCCTCGGCGATCCGGGGGCGAACCCCGAGAAGAAGCTCAAGGTCGAATTCACCGTGGCCGGCCAGAAGGTGGATCGGACGGTCAACGACGGCGAGACGCTGGCCATCTCGCTCAAGGTGGGCAAGCTCATGATCCTGAAGGCCGAGTACGGCGATCTGCCGGACGGCGCCAGGACCGACGTGACGGCCAAGGTGCAGGAAATGGTCAAGGACGACGCCCTCTCTGTTGACGCCACGAACGACAACTTCGGCGATCCGATCGAAGGCACCGTCAAGAAGATGAAGGTTGACTACCTGTTCGACCGCGCCAGGAAGGCCAAGGAGGTCGCTGAGAACGAGACCCTCACGATCTCGAACAAGGGCGAGTAATCGGGCGCCGTTGCGCAATTGTCTTCGAGTGCGGGAGGCCGCGAATGACTGCCCACCCACGCTGCGCCGGCCTCTGGGCCGCCCTGTTGTGCGCTTGCGCGGTACAGGGCG
Organism: Planctomycetota bacterium; assembly: GCA_050010835.1. GTDB lineage: Bacteria > Planctomycetota > SZUA-567 > H5-PLA8 > H5-PLA8 > JAPLOD01. The sequence continues at coordinate 760 of JBEKKG010000939.1, read as the reverse complement.
CAGAGGTCTTCGTGCGCTTCAAGGTGCTGGAGCCGCAGGGCGGGAAATTCAAAGCCACCACGGGCGGCTTCAGGCATGACGGGAAGCACGACCAATGGTACTTGCCGAGCCAGACGGTGGAGCTCGCGGGCGGCCAGTGGAGTGCGTGGCTGGACGCCGGCAAATGGGACCTGCACGGCCGGCTTGACCGCGAGGGCGGCATAGCCGAATGGCCCGCGCTGAAGATCAGCATCGCGCCCGCCGCCGCCGTCCAGCCGGCAATCGCCGGCTGCGCCCTCGGGGTGGAACTGGCCGACAAACCGGAAGACGGCGCGGTTGTCGTTGCGTTTACCGAGCGGAGCGGGTCAAACACGATCTGCTTTCTGCTGCCTTGGCCTCTGCGGGAGAAGAAGAGCGAGTTCGAGACCGGCTCCCAGATGGCGGCCCGGCATCTGGCCTGGGCCAGGGAAGCGGCCGGCGGCCGCGCGCGCAGCCTGAAGAAGTTCGCTCTCGTTACCTCGTTGTGGGGGCCTTACGATCCCGCGCTGGCGGAGCAATCCGTGCAGGCGCTGGAACTGCTGGGCTTCAACGTCATCGCCGGCGTGCCCGTGCCGGTCATGCGCGCGCACGGGTTGCGCGGGTACGAGGCCACGTGGCACCTCGCCGCCGATCCCGAGAAGTCCGCCGCGGAATGGCGCGAGCACGACGGAGCGGCGATCGCCAGGCAGCTTAAGACGCCCGACGGCCGCTGGCAGTGCGAGCACACCGCGTACTATGTGCT
>JBEKKG010000938.1:0-3279 GCA_050010835.1 Planctomycetota bacterium | reverse complement strand
AGGGGGGAGGGGGGAGGGGCGAGGGGCGAGGGGTGAGGGGGGTCAGTGGTTAGTGGCCAGTGGTTTGGGGTGCATAACCGGTGTTGCGGTCTCTCCCGCCCTGGAAGGGCGGCGCGTTAGTAGCCGGGCGCGGGAGCGCCCGGAGAAGGTGCGCTCATAACCATAGAAAGCCCTGGCAAGGGTGATCGTAGGCGAAGGCCTGTGCTTGACTACGGACGCCCTTAACAGGGCTTGTCATCGTTGCGTGGCCCACGTACCGGGGCCTTGCGTCCCCGGCTACTAACGCGACGGCCCATCCGGGCCTTAAAACCCACAATTCCGGTGATGCACCCGGCGGTTTGTGGCTGGCAATTCGGGCAACGATGTATAATAATGATGTATGTTGATGGAGGCGCGCGATGGTCAGAACGCAGATCTACCTTGCCGAAAAGGAACGGGCAGCGTTGCGCCGGCTGGCGGAGCGCAGCGGGAAGAAACAGAGCGCGCTGATCCGCCAGGCCGTTGACGAGTTCGTGGCGCGTTTCGAGCGCGAGCATCGCCAAGCCGTGTTGACTCGAGCGGCCGGCCTCTGGAAGCGCCGGAAAGACCTCCCCGATTTTGCCAAGCTGCGGCGTTCATGGGACAGGGGAGCGGCATCGTGAGGGCGCTGTTGCTGGATACCGATGTCCTCGTTGATTACCTGAGAGGGCGTGAAGCGGCGGTTAGCTTCGTGCAGGCTCATGCGGACCGGGTGGTGGTGTCGGCCGTCACCGTAGCTGAACTCTATGCCGGCGTGCGGGAGGATGCGGAAAGCCAGGAGTTAGATGAGTTCCTGCGGATTTTCCCGCAGCTCGCGGCCACGTCCGAGATCGCGAAGGCCGGCGGGCTGCACAAATGCCGCTATGCGCGCAGCCACGGCGTGGGACTTGCCGATGCGCTTGTCGCTGCGACGGCCGAGGCGCACGGTGCGGAGTTGGCAACGCTGAACGTCAAACACTACCCCATGTTCAAAGGGCTGAGCCCTCCGTATCGCGCGTCGTAGAGCGAGCTTTCCTCGGCCCCCGGAAAAATGGCGCGCGGGGGAAGTGAGGGGGAGGGGCGAGGGGCGAGGGGTGAGGATTGGTAACATGAAAGACACGCTTACAGACATCCGGGCAAAGCTTCAGACAGATGTTTATCGCAACGAGGAGCATGTCAGGCTATGCCTCGTCGCACGCATCCTGCAGAAACTGGGCTGGAACATCTGGGACCCTCAAGAAGTGAATGCCGAATTCAAGGTAGCCCCAACTGAGGACAAGACCAAGGTTGATATTGCGCTATTCTTGAACCTGCTATCGCCTTGCATATTCATCGAAATCAAAGGCCCTGGGGTAATGGCAGCCCAGCTTCGGGAGATCGAAACTCAAGTCAGGGATTACAATAGAAACAATACGGCGCTTTTCTCGGTGATGACTGACGGCACAGAATGGCGACTTTACTACTCGCAGACTGGTGGCGAGTTCAGGGACAAGTGCTTCAAGGTAATTGACATCCTGAAGGACGATCCAGAGGACGTGGTGGCCTCGTTCCAAACCTATCTCGGAAAGTCTCAGATCGAATCGGGCGACGCGAAGAAACGTGCAGAGGACTACGTCGAGTTAGGGAAGAAACAGCGAGCAATGGCAGACTGCTCGCCGCACGCCAAACGCATGGTCCAAGAACCGCCTTTTCCATCCTTGCCAGAGTGCCTGCGGGACCTTGTTAAGGAGCGGGGTTTCAAGATAACGACGGAAGACGCTATCAAGTACCTGGGAGGCGCAACTGAACAGAAGCAGGGCCTCCCTGAGCGCGGCGCTATTACCACAAACGCAAAATCATCTTCGCCGTCATCCCAGCCACTGCTCGCGTTGGAAGCCTCAGACTCTACTGCCACGACTACCAAGCCATCTTCCTTACCGCGAAAAGCAGTCCGGCAATTCGATTCTCAAAGTGCGCCGAGCGTGAAGTTTACGCGGATTCTGCACGCAGAATTCGATGGACTCGTGTTCACAAAATGGAATCCTCTCGTGGAGGCTGCAATCAAGAAGGCATTGGATAGCGGCGTAACTCTCGTTGAGCTTCAGAGTTCGTTGCACACTAACTTGCAAAGCGGGAAGCACGATCAAGATGGCTATCATCCGATTGAAGGTGCAGACGTTTCCAGGCAGGGAGTGGACGCTGATCACGCTTTACATGATGTCGTGGCCTTAGCCAGGCGTCTGAAGGTGCCATTCAGTGTTCATCTCCACTGGGAAAAGGGCTTTCTCGCTGACCAAGAGGGAAAGATTGAGTGGAAACCTTGACACCTTAAGGAACCTGAGAAACCGGACATACTACGGACAAGGCCGCACTTGGGAATCAGGGACAGAGCACTGCAACTTGAGGCTGTCCTGGGAGTGACGGTGCTGGCATGAGAGCCGTGATGGACACGAATGTCTTGGTGGCGGGTTTGCGTTCGCGGCGGGGCGCTTCGTATGAGGTTCTTGCCCGGTTGCTCGCAGGCGGTTGGACGATCCTGTTGAGCAACCACCTGGTTTATGAATACGAAGAGGTATTGAAGCGCCAGGGCAGCGCGCTTAGCATGACGGCGGCGGACGTGGATGCAATCCTCAATGCGGTCTGCGCAAGAGCCGAGGAGTGGCCACTGCCGCACGGATGGGAACCGGTGCTGGCTGATCCAGACGATGAGCCGCTGGTGCAACTTGCGCATGAGTCAGGGGCAAAGCTGATCATCAGCCACAATGTGCGGGATTTGCAGCCCGCCCTGCGGCTCGGCATAGAAATCCTGAAGCCAAAGGAGTTCTTGGCAAGATTAGGACGGCAAAAATGAGCACTCTGCAAGCACAAGTACCGGACCTGCTCCTGAAGGAGGTCAAAGAACTGGCCGCACAAGAGAAGGTCAGCGTGGATCAGATCGTTTCGATTGCGCTGGCCGCACAGGTTTCCGCCTGGCACACCCGCGAAAGCATCGCCTCGCGGGCGAAACGAGTAGACTGGCGGAAAGTAGATGAAATCATGGCCCGCGTGCCCGATGCTCCACCGCAGCCCGGAGACGAGCTTTAGGCTGGTGGCCAACAGCCCTTCAAGGTTGATCCCTTGCGGTGAAACGGGGACAGAGCACTCGATCTGGGGACAATTCGGGGTTTTCTGTTGACAAAGGCCTTGCGGTTATGTTATAAGATAACTAGGTAAAGGGTTTGCTGGCTGTCCGCTGGTCAGGGACGATGAGGGGGATCATGCCGCTTCTGCTGATGGCGCGCGATGCGAACGGCGAAGTGTACG
>JBEKKG010000937.1:0-3282 GCA_050010835.1 Planctomycetota bacterium | reverse complement strand
GGGTCAGGTCGAGGCCGGAGGAGCCCAGCGGGGACCAATCACTCGACCTGCAGGCAGCGTTCAAGCCCATCCAGGACTACTATTCGGCAAAGCTCGGGAAAGACGCGGTGCCGGGGAAAGTTGGGCAGCTTCAGGTCTTCCAACAGATAGATGCGGTACGGCACGCCGCAGCGCGCCAGCCCCATCTTCTCCTCCCACATCACCGCTTCGTTGAGGAAGTTTCCGGAACCGTTGGTCTCAAGGACCGCCGAGTCGTCGAGGATCATGGCGATGCCGGGCATGGTCTGATGCGGCCAGGCGAGCGACTCCCGCACGGTCTCCACCTGTTTCTGGATGATGCCGTGCATCTGCGCATCGGCATACCAGTCCTGGTGCAAGTCCATCCAGTAGGCATTGAAGCCGCGAGTCAGCGCCGTGGCCAGGTTGCGCCAGGTGACGGCTGCGAACTCCTTCAGGTCCTCCGCGCGCCCGTAGTGGTCCTTGCCCGTGTAGGTGCGCGTATCCATCTCGCAGAAGAAGAGCTTGCCCCGCAAGACCGCGGAATCCACGCTGCCTTCCGGCTCGAAGATGCCGCCCACGCCGCGCGCCTGATAGTCATGCGGCGTGATCAGGCCGTCGCAGCCTGGGGCGTCGAAAAGGTCCGCCACGCCGAGGTGGCCCGAGCCGGCCATGAGTTCGGCGTAGGCCGGCGGCCAGGAGAACTTGAGATCGAAGAAACCGAGGTTGCTCCAGCCCAACATGCTTTGCTTCAGAGCGTCATGGATATAAAAACGCTGGTGCGGGGTCGCGCCGGCCATAGCCGCGGCGATCTGCCGGAAGCGCTGGTGGAAGAGGTCGCGAGTCAGCAACAGGTAATCCCGCAGCGGCTGGTTGTCCTTGGCATTCTGCCAGTAGAGCGACGCAGCCACGTCCGCATTCTTCCCGCGCAGCGCGTCGGCCGGGACGCTGGCCGTGTCGAAGTCCAGCGCCGGGCTGTTGTGGGCCTCCCGCAGGCGCTCGACGGTCTTGTACTTCTCCTTGAGATACGCCCGCCAGCGCGCGGTCATCAGCGCGCCGTGGTCGAAGAGCAGGTGGCGCAGCAGCGGCTCGTGCGTGCCTTCCATGCGCTGAAAGTTGGCGTAGCCGAGGATGCGGCCGGCCCAGGGCTGGGCCTCGCAATACTGGATGAAGGCCGCGCAGAACCTGGCGGCGGTTTCCCAGTACAAGTCCGAAGCAAAGGAGGGCGTTTGGAGGACTTCGTGGTCTTCGCTCACCACCAGTTGATCGGGATGCAGTTTCCGCCAGCTCGCGGGTTCGTAAATGCCGAAGCGCAGGATGAAACGGGCGTCCGGATCCCCTGCGGAGATGGTCTGGATCTGCTGCTCCATGCTCAACTTCGGTTCTGCCAGCGGCACGCTGCTCACCTGATCGCCGCCCCAGAACGGCGTCGCGAAGAAGTCATTGCCCATCCCTTGGGGAATGCAGATGAAGTACGCGCCCATCTTGTGCGGCAGAAAACGCCGCACCGTCTTCTCGAAAAGCGGCTTGTTCCAGAAGCCCGGCGGGCTGTAGGCCGGCAGAGCGTCCGGCTGGCCGTTGAGGAACACGGTTGGCCGTCCGTTGTGGACCCGGACCTCAAGCGCGGCCGGTTCGGCAGCCAGGGCGCAGCACATGCCGGCCAGGAGGGCCGCACAGGAGTTTGTGGTGAGAATGTCTTTGAGGGCCATTGGGTCTCAGCTCTTTTCCTGGGGCAGGATACAACGGCCAGGCTGTTTCAGCAACCGGCACTTTCTGCTTGACTTACAGAAGGTCTGGGTTTCTCCTGGTTGGAGAAGAGGAGGACGACAGCCATGCGCGTCGCCGTATTCAGCACCAGACCGTATTCGATGGAGTTCCTGAAGGCGGCCAACGCTTCCTTCGGGCACGAGCTGGTGTTTCTCGAAGCGCACCTCAACGAACAGAGCGCGCCGCTGGCCTGCGGGTTTGCTGCAGTTTGCCCGTTCGTGAACGACCAGCTTGATGCGCCGGTGCTCAAGAAGCTGCGCGAGTGCGAGGTGCGCCTGATCGCGTTGCGTTGCGCCGGCCATAACCACGTGGACCTCGCCGCGGCGCAGGAGTTGGGGCTGACCGTCATGCACGTCCCGATGTACTCGCCGTACGCGGTGGCGGAGCACGCCGTCGCTCTGATCATGGCGCTCAACCGCAAGCTCTGCCGCACCTACAATCGCGTGCGCGACGGCAACTTCAGCCTCGACGGCCTGATGGGCTTCGACATGAATGGCTGCGTTGCCGGCATCATAGGCACCGGCAGGATCGGGGCCATCGTCGCGCGCATTCTGCAGGGCTTTGGCCTGCGCCTGCTGGTCCACGATCTGCACCAAAACCCGGCCGTCCTGGCCCTGGGCGCACGCTACGTTGAGCTGGCCGAGTTGTACGCGCAGGCGGACATCATCTCCCTGCACTGCCCGCTCACCCCCGCCACGCGGCAACTGATAGACGAGCAGGCCCTGCGCCAGATGAGGAACGGCGTCATGCTCATCAACACCAGCCGCGGTGCGCTGGTGGACACTCACGCCGTGATCGAGGCCCTCAAGTCGGGCAAGCTCGGCTACCTGGGTCTGGATGTTTACGAAGAAGAGGAAGAGTTGTTCTTCGAGGACCTTTCCAGCCAGGTCATCCAGGATGATGTCTTCGCCCGCCTGCTGACCTTCCACAATGTGATCGTCACGGGCCACCAGGCCTTCTTCACGCGCACCGCAATGGAGAACATTGCCCGCACCACGCTTCAGAATATCCGCGATTTTGAGGCGGGCTGCGCCGTGGTGAACGTGGTCAGCCTGGAGGTCCGCAAGAGATTGACCGGCCGTTACCTGCGGCCACAGGAAGGAGAGAGGAGCACGAAACATGAAGGCCACTGAGATCCTGAAAGAAGAGCACCAGGTGATCGAGCAGGTCCTGGACTGCCTCGAAGCCCTGGCCAGCCAGACCGAGAAGAGCGGCAAGCTCGACGCGCTCCCCGCCCAGCAGGCCGTTGACTTCCTGCGCAACTTTGCCGACCGTTGCCATCACGGCAAGGAGGAAGCGCAGTTCTTCCCGCTGCTGGAGCAGCGCGGCTTCTCCAAAGACTGCGGCCCCACGGCCGTGATGCGGCTGGAGCACGAACAGGGCCGCGCGTGCGTCAAGGGCATGGGCGAGGCCGTTGCCGCGGCGCCGCACGATGCCGCCGCGGCCAAACGGTTCGCCGCCCACGCCCGCGAGTATGTAGCTTTGCTGCGGGGCCACATTCAGAAGGAGAACAACTGC
>JBEKKG010000936.1:0-3283 GCA_050010835.1 Planctomycetota bacterium | reverse complement strand
GGCTGGGCGACGGCGACCGGCGCTTCGTCCAGGCGCCCTACCCGGACGGCTTCCGCCAGCAGGATACCAGTTTCAAGGTCTTCGAGGCCGCCTTGGCCGCCAAGGGTGTCAACCCCGATGACGTCTGCGGGGTGATGAGCGAGACGTACCAGGGCTGCAACGGCTGCCTCATGCCGGCTGAATACGCCCAGGCCCTCCGCCGCTGGTGCAACCAGCATGAGGCGCTCCTGATTTTCGATGAGGTCCAGGCCGGGTTTGGGCGCACGGGCAAGCCCTTCGGCTTCATGCACTATGGCATCGTGCCCGACTTGGCCGCTTGCGGCAAAGGGATCTCGGGCGGCATGCCCCTGGCGGCCGTGCTCGGTACTGAGGAGTTGATGAACATGTACGGGCCGGGCGAGATGACCAGCACGCATTCGGCCAACCCCGTCTGCGCCGCGGCGGCCCTGGCCAATCTCAAGGTCATCCGCAAAGAGAAGTTGGTGGAGAACGCGGCCCGCCTGGCCCCCGTTCTGGCCGAAGGCGTTGAACGGATCGCGAAGGCCGCCGGAGGCAGGGTCGGCTGGACCAGCGCCGCGGGCCTGGTGGCGGCCTTGCAGTTCACCAAGCCGGGCACGGCTGAGCCGCGGCCTGAGGACGCCTGGGAACTTGTCCGCAAGGCTGTCCAGCGCGGGGTGATGCTCTTCGCGCCCGTCGGGGTCGCTGGCTGTGCCGTCAAGATCAATCCGCCGCTGATGATCAGCGAGGAACCGCTGCGCGAGGGGCTGGGGGTGTTGGAAGAGATCGCTCGGGAACTGCAGCGGAATTGAAAATTGCGCAACCGTTCAGTGTCCAGGCCGCGCTGCATTGGGTGCTATGGGACTTATGGGAAGAATGGGAATGATGAAACCGTTCCCTTACGCTTCCATCATTCCCATTCTTCTCATTCTTCCCATAGCAGGTGCCGGCGCGGCCTGGACACTGAAGATTGCCAGTTTTCAATTCTGTTCCAGCACTTCGCGGAGCTTGGTTCTGAGCGTAGCCGTCTGATAGGGCTTCTGCATGAAGGCGGCCAGGCCCTTGCCGGCGAACCGCTGCGCCACCTCCTGCTCATCGTAGCCGCTGGTGATGATGACTCGCGCCTTGGGGTCCAACTGCCGCAATTCGCGGAAGGTCTCCGCGCCATCGAAGTCGGGCATAGTGAGGTCGAGGACCACGCACGCGATCTCGCTCCGGTGGGCGCGATAGGCCTCCAGCGCGCTGCAGCCGTCGGTGGCCGTGAGGACGCTGAAGCCTATCCGCTTGAGCATGTCGGCGACCAGGACCAGAATCGCCTGGTCGTCGTCCACGAGGAGCACCGTGCCTGAGCCGCGCCATTCGGCCACGGGCTGGGCCTGCCCGTCTTCTGCTGCCGCTTTCCCGGATGCGGGGAAGAGCACCTTGATCGTCGTGCCCTTGCCCACCTCGCTGTAGACTTCGATCGCCCCTTTATGGCCCCGCAGGATGCCCAGCACGGCGGCCATGCCCAGGCCGCGGCCGCTGAACTTGGTGGTGAAGAACGGCTCGAACATCCGCTGTTTCACTTCGGGGGTCATCCCGCAGCCGGTGTCGGCGACTTCGGCGTAGACATACAGCCCCTCGGGCAGGCTCTCAGCCACGTAGGTTCCCGCGAGGTACGGCACTGTGCAGTGCAGGGCGCCGGTGCGAATGGAGATGACCCCTTGCCCCTCGCCCAGGGCCTCCGAGGCATTGATGATCAGGTTCATCAACACTTGCCGTATCTGGTTCGCATCCGCCTCCATGGCGGGCAGTTCAGCGGCGAGATCGTATCTGACGGCGGCCCGTTTCGAGACGGAGACCTCGAGGATATGCATCATCTCCCGGACCACCTCGTTGAGGCTGAGGGCCTCGATTACGAAACGCCCCTTGCCGGAATAGGCGAGCATCTGCTGGCACAAGCCCGCGGCGCGGCGCGAGGCGGTCTCCATGCTGCGCAGGTAGGGGTGCGCGGGCGAAGCGGGCGAGAGCTGACTGGCGGCCAGCTCCAGGTTTCCCAGGATGGCCATGAGCAGATTGTTGAAATCGTGCGCGATGCCGCCGGCCAGGACGCCCAGGCTCTCCAGCTTCTGTGCGTGCAGGACGCGGGCTTCAAGCTGCCGCCGTTCCTCCTCGGCCTGTTTGCGCTGCGAGATATCCAGCGCCACGAATGTGACGCCGCGTGACGGATCGCCGGGGACGATGAGCGCCCAGTTGAGCAGGACGTCAAGGACCTGCCCGTCCTTGCGTTTCCACTTGGTCTCTGTTGCGCCCGCACTGCGCGTTGCCGCCTCCCGCCGCACCGCGCCCCCGACGCGCTCGTGTTCTCCGTCGCCGACGTAGACGAGGCGCGTTTCCCGGCCCAGCAGCTCGTCGCGGGTGTACCCCAGCATCTGGCACAGGTGCTCATTGACCTGGTAGAAGACGCGGTTGATGGTCAGGCCGATGCCGGCAGGAGCGGCCCGGAGAACGCTCTCCAGCGCGGCCTGGCTGTTCCGCGGCGCTGCCGTGTTGCCGTACAGCCTCGCGCTTGCTTTCTTGCTGTTGGCCATCGGTGTCCCCAGGAGCCGGTTGGGCAGGATAGGCAGTTTGTGCACCTTGCGCAAGTTGCGTCTGGACTCTTGTGTCGCGTTGAGAAAAGGGTGGAAGGGTAGGACAGGCTTTCCAGCCTGTCCTGCCCGGACAGCCTGGAAAGGCTGTCCTACCAGTCCCTCCAAGCGAGCTTGACGCAGTGTAGCTGAGCACTAGAGTCGGGCCAACGTCCCGAAGCAGTGCGAATGGTGGAGGATGCAGATGAAGAGCGCAAAGGATGTGCAGGTTGTCCGCGAACTGGCGAAGCAGTACGCGGAGGTGGCGGCGCTGCCGGTGCAGGAGAAAAAGCGCGCTCTCTGGCGCAAGCTCAATGCCCTCAAACCCGCTCGCCCGATGGTCATGATTGATCAGGTTTGCTGGAACGAGATGAATGTAGCGGACGAACTGACGCCGCGGTGCGCAGACCCGGAGTGCCGCGGCTATGAGATGTTCCTGCGGCGCACGTTGTTCCAGTGGAAGCGCTTCCCCGTGGATATGGTGGTCGAACCTTTCGTCTGCGTACACAAGGCCATCCTCAATACCGGGTTTGGCGTCAGCGTCTGCGAGCAGATCGCGGTGGGCGATCCCACCAACTCAGTTGTGGGACACAAATTCTCCAACCAGTTCCAGAATGAAGACGACATCCAGAAAATCAAGATGCCGCGGGTCAGCCACGACGCGGCCGAGACCGCCCGCC
>JBEKKG010000935.1:0-3293 GCA_050010835.1 Planctomycetota bacterium | reverse complement strand
GGTCTGACGTGTTACCCATTTTCGTATTCCAGGAACAATCTGTGGTGCCAAGAACTTTTTGAAGGGACCTATTTCCCTATTATTCCACAACTTTATTTTTGCAACTGTTGAAAATCAGTAATCCAGAAATCCCCCCTGCCCCCTTTTAAGAAAGGGGGGTTGGGGGGATTTCAGAGAAAAGTTGCCAAGTCAATATATCTTACTGGATTTCAATACCTTTGCACACTGATCCTACTTACGGAATCATCGCGTAATTTTGGAAAAAAACCAATGTTGAGTTGCCGAAGTTCAAAAAAGGAGCTCACTGGATTGGCGCCACGGCGAAGATCACGGCGCTCCAGAAGGAATGGGAGGTGATTTGGACCAGGAGATCTCTTTTCCAGAGATACAAAATCCCCCAGAAAGCCCCGGCCACCAGAGCAGCCAGGATGAGGATAAGGTTCCAGGAAAAGACATGAACTCCGGCGTAAATAACGGTAGTGGCCAGGTAGCCTGCGGAATCTCCCCATTTCTCCATGAGGTGACCCTGCAAAAATCCACGCCAGAAGATTTCCTCTCCCGGGCCGGTGACGAAGAAGATGCCGTTGGGGCGCGCCAGCAGGCCCAGGAGCTTCTCCAGATTTCCTTTGGAGAACAGGAGGTCCTTGAGTTCCGGGATCGTCTGGCGCTGGAGTTGTCCCAGCACGCGCATGACGGCTTTCTCACCGTGGATGGCGGGGGTGGTGGAGAAGCGGAAGTCCATCAGGCGGTCGCCGAGGCGCAGGCTGATGCGCCCATCCTGCGGCAGGCGGCGCTCGATGATGTCCACGCCCGCCAGGATCTTGAGGCGGGAAATCAAGGGCGGCAGCACGTTGCGGCGCAGGACGAAGCGCTCCTGCAAGTGCCCGTCAATGCGGAAGCGGATGCGCACCGCATCTTCCGTGGGCTCGACGTGGATGTCGCTGGCCCGCTCCTTCATGGCCAGCAGGAGCACGCCCTCGGTAAAGCTGACCACCCCCTCGCTGCCGGCGCTCTGGCGCAACGCCTCCAGGTCGAAAGACCCGTCGCCCGAGACATCCAGGATGGCGAGCTTGCTGGCCAGTTCCTTGATTTCGGATTCGGACTGGTAGAAGAGTTCGATGGCCGCTTGGATTTCAGCCGGCAGGGAGAAGACGGCTTCCACCGTGCGCCCCACCAGTTCCCCGATCTTCCTGGCCACCATGACGTCCGGCTGAGGCATGGCGGCGGTGATCGTGCCGAAGAACTCATAGACCAGCACGACCTTGTGTGCGCGCGCGAACTCTTCAGGCAGCAGCTTGACGACTTCCTCCTGGATGAGCGTCTTGTCGAGATTGAGGTAGGCCAAGCCGAGGCTGTCGCCCCACAGCTTGCCCAGCGTGTCCTTGGAGACGAGCTCTTCCCGATGGAGGTGGTCCAGCACCGCCAGGTCATCCCCGTTGCAGTCCTGCCGCAGGTCATCGTACTCCTGCGCCGACAGGCAACCCGCCGCGATCACCGCTTCCCGGAAGCGCGCATTGGTGAGCGGCTGGAAGGAGGCCCGCGGCCCCGCCTCGTCCTCCAGCCATTCAGCCAGCTTCTGCGAGAAAGCTTCCTTGAACACACCGGCGAAGGTGCTGTAGGAGGTAACCACACGCTCGATGACGCGGACCTTGTCCACGAGGTGCGCCAGCGCGCCGATATCCTGATACGGGTCCACGGTCACGACCGTCAGCCGCTCCGCGTCCACCGAGATGGGCATGGCCCGTGTCGTGCGCACATATTCCGGCTGGGCCCTGCGGACGAGGTCCAGGCTGAGCTTGAGTTTGGCCAGGTCCGCGGCGGCGACGTACGGCAAGTGCGCGCTGGCCGCCAGGCTGCGGTACACTTTCTCCTCGTCCACGAGCCGCTCGCGCACCAGGTATTCAGCCAGGGTCAGGTCTTCGCGGCGCGCGGCCTGCACGGCGTCCTCCAGGCGGTTGCGGCTGAGCAGCCCCTCGCGAAGCAGTATTTCGCCCAGGCCGCTCCGCGCGGGCCGCGCGCGCAGAGACGCATAGAGCTGCCGCGCGAGAGCGTCCACGGATTCCTCTGGCGCGGGCAGGTCGTCAACGTCAACCTTGAGCAGGGCGCAGAGTTCCTGCCGGGCCTCCTGCGGCAGCGGCCCGCCAGAGAGCACCATAGGCAAATGGCCGCTCAGGTGAATCAGGGGCAGAATGTGGCAAGCGAGCGCACTCTCTTCAGGGATGGCGGAGGCCAGGGCCAGGTCCACCGGCCAACCCGAGAGCAGCAGGTGGTCCTTCTTGCCCTGTGCAGCGACAATCAGGCGCATGATCTCGCGCGGCTTAACGTACCCCAGCAAGACCAGCGTACGGCCCAGGAAGTCGCCCTCCTGGATGCCCAGTTCGGTCCGCCCGCAGACTTGGGCCTGCATGGCTTCCTCGAGCTGGTCGCGTGTGACGGCGTTCTTTGCGAGCAACAGTTCGGCCAGACGTGTGGACATCTGTGGTGCTCCCTTTCAAAGGGTCAGGCAGGCGGCTTCTTGCGGCGCGGATCCTGTGCCCGGCGCGCCGCGATCAACTGGTTGATCTCCTTCTGGGACAGCCTCTTGCTGACACGAGCCGGCTCGGGCGCGGTGTCCTCCTGCATCTCCTGCAGCATGTGGTCGAGATCGTAGACTCCGCCGGCAGTCGCTTCCTCTTTCCTTTCCTCTACCTCTTTCCGGCTCAGGTTCAAAAGCGTACCCTTGCCGGGATAGTATGGTCTGGCCACAGCGGCCCCCCTTTCGTGCTCAGTCGTAGGCTTTGCCCGCTTCCCAGGTTTCCTTGATCACCTGCGCAATCTCTTCGTGCGTCGAGCTCTTGAGAATGTAGGCGGCGGCCCCCGCCTCAAGGCACGCCTGCACCGATTCCGGGTCCGACACCGACGTCATCATGAAGACCACCGACTCCGGGTGGCAGGTTTTGAGCCCCGGCAGCGCCTCAATGCCCGTCTTCACAGGCATATTGATGTCCAGCAGGATAATGTCGGGTTTGTCCTTGGCGTTCAGCACCTCCGCTTCTTGCCCGTTGGCCGCTTGGCCGCATACGGTATAGCCCAACTTTGTCACGATGGTGGAAAGAATCGCGCGCATGGACGAGCTGTCGTCCACAATAAGGACTCTTGGAGCCCCATTTTCACTCCCGCCGGCGCCGTCGTGCCGCTTCTTGTCAAGTTGCGGAACCAGCGTCGCTGCAAGCTCGGGCGGCACGCCCCCGCGCAGCGAACGCAAGGCCACCGAGGTCTTCTTCGCATCTACCGCGGCACGCGAGGCGCCAACA
>JBEKKG010000934.1:0-3295 GCA_050010835.1 Planctomycetota bacterium | reverse complement strand
CGGCGGGTCTTTGATGACCATCGTTTTTCTCCTACTCTAGTAGGACAGCCTTTCCAGGCTGTCCGGACAGGCTGGAAAGCCTGTCCTACCTTGTGCCCTTTCCAATGCAAACAGCGCAGCCCCGAGCGCCCCAGCGTACTGCGGTTCGGGGCAGGTGAGTGTTTCTTTTCCGCAAGACTGCGCGACCAACACGGCCAGGATCGGGTTATGGGCCACCACGCCTCCGGTCAGGACCAGCGGGGCGTCGAACGTATCCATTTCCAGGATTCGTCTGGCCACGGAGCGGAAGGCCCCTTTGACGATATCCTCGGCTTTCTCACCCGCGCGGATCTTCGCCAGCACTTCCGTGGCCGCAAAGACGGTGCAGAAACTGCCTAGGGTGAGTTCCCTGGTGGAGCGCTCGGCCAGGCCGTTGAGAGCGGCCAGCGGAATGTCCAGCCGCAGCGCAATCTCCTCCAGAAATGCGCCGGTGCCGGCGGCGCACTTGCGATTCATCTTGTAGCTCGTGCGGCGGCCCTGGGCGTCGAGGTGGATTACTTTGCTGTCCTGGGCGCCGATATCAATCACGGTCATCCGCTTGGGGTGATGGAAATAGGCCCCCTTGCCGTGGCAGGCGATTTCGGTCATTCGTCCGCCGGCCCACGCCACGCTGTCCCGGCCGTAGCCGGTGGCGAGCGCGCCCCGGACTTGCTCTTGCCCCATGCCTGCCATCCTGAGCGCGTCATCCAGGCAGCGGGCCGCCGTGCCGGCGTAGTCCACGCCGGAGCGCCGGAGTGCCGTGCCCACCCTGCGTCCGGTGCAGTCAATGATGACCAGCTTGGCAGAAGAGGCGCCGATATCTATGCCGCAGTAGTATTCCAATCAGGCCTCGGCAAGCTGCTCCACAAAGGCTTCGATGTTGGTGCGGCTCTGCTCTTCGGAGTAAAGTCGCAGGTCGTTCAGGTCGCCGTTGAGGACCACGCAAGGTTTGCCCAGTCTCTTCAGCAGCCGCTGCGGCATCGCGTACCGGCAGTTGGAATTGTTGGGGCAGGTCTTGGCGTCGTGGAAGAGGATGCCGTTGACCCGGAACTTGGCCACCATCTGCTCGATGTACTGCTCCTTGTAGTCGTCGCTGCGGCAGATGAAGATGCTGGAGTAGGCGCGGGCCATGCTGTGGATGGGGTCGGCGGGATCGAGCGCTTCGAAGATCCAGCTATTGCAGTAGGTGGAGGCGGCCACGCAGGTCTTCAACTGGGCGAACTGGGCCGCCAAGCTGCTCAGTTTGCCCCAGATGGGCATTCCTTCCCAGTAGATGCGGAAGCGTTCGCCCTCGATGGCCGGGACGCCGTCGCTGACACGCTGCTTGAGCTCCGCCAGCAACTCCTGGTAGTAGTCCACGGCGTCCTGGCAGCCGCGCAAGACGACCGCGGGCCCCATCTGAATCGTACCGTCGAAGAAGGTCAGCGGCGCAGGCACGGCGGCGGCCGTTTCGAGGACCTGTTTCCAAAGCGCGGTACACTGTCTTGAAAGCCGGACCACTTCGCGGAGCTTATCCATATCGAGTTTTTGGCCGGCGACATCCTCCAGCGGTTTGATGAGGGCCTCGGTCTGCCTGGCCACGTCTTCCACCATCGGGGCGCTGAGTTCACCGATGGCCCTGGGGGTGTGGATGCCCAGGCAGGGCACGCCCCATTCCCGCGCATAGAACTGGAACCAGTCCTTGACGTCGCGGCATTGGTTGGTGTTGTAGACCAGCACGTCGGCCTTGGGCGGTCCCGGCAGATTCATCTTTTGGAGCGGGCTTGCGCCTTTGAGGTATGAGCCGATGTCGCTGGTCAGGTAGGAGCAGATATCCGGCGAGAACCCGCGGGCATTGGCCAACGGGATCAGGTCCGTAGCCATGCGCGTGGCCCCCAGCATCGCGCCGTGGTTTTCCGGGAAGTAGACGCTGAAGCCCAGTGCCCGGAGCAATTCCGCGGGACCGACGCTGGTACACCAAGCCGTCTTCTTGCCAGCCTGTGGAGCTTGCCCCAGTTCCGCGAAGTATTTCCCCATCACCACTTTCATTTTCTTGGTGGCCTGAAGGTCTTTGCGTTCGGCGGCCGGCGCCATTGTTTATCTCCTTATGTTGTAGGGCGATCCGCTGGATCGCCGGGCGACCCGGCGGGTCGCCTTACAGTTTTCTTCCCATCTGTGTTCATCTGCGGTTTCAAAGAGCCCGCAACATCCGGCAGGGGGAGAACCTGCCCCCGAACTGCGCCGCAAGTTTCTCCAGCCGTGCGGCTATGCACTCCAGACCCGCATCGCGAGCATACTGCAAAACCCCGCCGCGGAAATCGGGGAAGCCGATCCCCAGCACTGTCGCAGCGTCAAGGTCCGCGGGCCGCTGCACGAGGCCCTCTTCCAGCACCAGAAAGGCCTCGCCAACCATCCGCAACACCAGCCGTTCGACGATCTCGTCCTTCTCGATCCGGCGCGGAGCAAGGCCCCTTTCCCGCCGCACCTCCGCGAGGATTGCCGCGGTTGCCTCACACGCCAAGGGAGCATACTTCCCCGCCTCGTACCTGTAAACTCCCGCGCCGGTCTTCTGGCCAAGCTGCCCTTGCGCCACCAGCCGCGCGACCACCGTGGGGAGGCCGCCGTGGTGCGGGAAAGCGCGGCTCAAGATGCGGTCGCTATGCGCCAGGATATCCAAGCCCGCCATGTCAATCAGGAGCAGCGGCCCCATCGGGAAGCCGAACTCCACGATGGCGCCGTCAACGTCCGCTGCCGCAACCCCCTCTTCCAGCAACCAGAACGCCTCCTTCAGATAAGGAATGAAGAGGCGGTTGACCAGGAAGCCTTCGCGGTTCTTGACCAGCACAGGCGTCTTGCGGATCGTCTTGGCGAATTTCATGGCGGTGGCGATTACGCTCGCGGCGGTGGCCTCGCGCCGGATGATCTCCACCAGCGGCATGTGCTGAGCCGGGTTGAAAAAGTGCATGCCGATCAGCCGTTCGCCATGCGGCAGACCCTCGGCCAACGCATCCAGCGAGAGGGTCGAGGTGTTTGACGCGAGGATGGTATTGGGGGCGGTGAGTGCCGCCAAACGCGCGAGTACCGCGCGCTTGACCGCCAGGTCCTCGAAGACGGCTTCGATGACCAGCTCGGCAGGGGCCAACTCTTGCCACCGCGTCGTCGTTGTGATGCGCCCCAGCACCTCGGCCGGCCATTGCGGCGGGCGTTGATCCTGCCCGGCCCGCTTTTCCAGCGAAGCCTTGATTTTCGCCAGCCCCTTCTGAAGTGCCGGCTCTTGCTCATCCAGCACCAGCACCTG
>JBEKKG010000933.1:0-3295 GCA_050010835.1 Planctomycetota bacterium | reverse complement strand
CGAGGGCCGGCGGGACGCCGGCGCTCCGACGGAGGCGCCCGCGGCCCGTCTCGCCCGCGACGAACTGCTCTGGAGTGCTTTCCCGCGCACGAACGCTCAGCCCGGCACAATCTTCGGCATGGGCGGCGACGATGACAAGAGCAACTGGCCGAACTTCGGCGCCGGCGGGAAAACTAAGGACGTGCTCGAAGCCGAGTGCGGCAAGTGGATCACCGCGCCTGTGGACAACCCCAAGGGCGTGCTGATGGAAAACAAGAAGCTGGAGCAACTCCAGGCGCTGGCGAGCGGCGTCTACACGCTGGACGACCTGCGCGCGCAGCGCCCGCTGCCCGATCCGTATCCATATAAGGACGACGGTGCGGGCGTCTACACGCCGCCCCAGCCCGGCCAAGCCGCGCAGAACTGGCATCCGGTAGGCGACGCCGTGCGCGACCGCATCCGCGCGTACTTCGGCCTGCTCGAAGCCAAGACGGGATCGTACGTCAGCTCAGGCAGCGCGGCCGACGCGCGCGACGCGGCCATCCTGCTCTGCCGCGCGGCGTACGAATTCCCCACGCTGGACTGTGCCAACGCGCTGAGTTCCTTCATCGTCCAGCCCGGCGCGTACGGCCGCGACCTGCGTTGCCGCCAGCGGGAGACGCACCACTGGCCCTGCGACCTCGAAACCGTGGTGAGTTACGACCGCCTCTTCGGTTTCATCCAGAACGATGACGACCTCGCGAAGTCGCTGGGGCGCTTCATCCCCTGGGTGCACGCGCCGCAGGACGTCATCCAGTTGCTCGACGTCTATCTCGTCCAGCACCTGGCCAAACGCTACCTGCGTTATCAGAACACCTGGGGCAACGAACCGGCGGCCGTGATGAAAGCCGCCACCGTGCTCGGCGACCCGGCGGTCACTGACCCGATCATGGAATGGCTCTTCCACCGCACCTGGGTTTACCCGCAGACGCCGACGGGCTACCCGGAGCTGCTCGTGACCGGCAAGGACCGCAGCGGCGTCTCCTACATCGGCTCGTATTTCTACGCTATGGGCGCGGAGGCGACTGCGGAAGGCGAGCTCTTCGAGGTGTACCGCCGCGCCGGAGGCAGCGCGAAATACGACCTGAGCGATCGCGCGCAATTTCCGAAGATGGAGAGCGCCTTGTATTGGCAGTTCGGCGCGCGCATGGCGGGGCTGTACTACCCACGCATCGGCGACGTCACCGGGCCGGACAAGGGCTACGGCGCGTGGCTCGATTCCCACGAGCAGCCCGTGCGGCGCGGCTGGCGCTGGACGCACGACCCCGCATTCGCGTTCCTGCTGAAGCACTATTACGGGAAGAAGACCGAGACCGCCGCCGAATGGGGGGAGATCGAAGCCGCCGCGGCACGAGTCCAGCGCGCGCCCTGGCTGGAGAACCGTTCGCGCTTCATTCCCAACTGGTGCAGCGTCCTCGAAACGGGCCTCGAGTACGATGACTTCCGCTTCCGCCGCGCCGCCATGCTACGCATCGGCTACGGCCGCGGCCACAGCCACGCGGACATGCTGGACCTGCAAATCTACGCCCACGGCTATCCGGCGACGATTGACGGCGGGCAGCGCGGCGGCTATTCGCAGCCGGGCGACGCCGCTGAGTTCGTGCACAACCTCGTGACCGTGGAGGAAGGTGCGGTCGGCGCGGGGTGGCTGGCCGTACTTTCCGACATGGGCGGCGCGCGGTACATGCGCGCGGAACGGCACGCGCCGGAAGGGAAGCCCTACCGCCGGCAGGTGGCGCTGCTGGACGTGGACGAAGGCCAGGGCGCCAAGCCGCTCACGCCCGCACAGCTCAAACCGGAATTCAAGCTCGATCCGAAAGTAGTCACGCCCAACTCATACATTTTCGACGTGGTGCGAGTCTCGGGCGGCAAGACGCACACGTACTGCTTCCACGGCCCCGTGGACCACGAGCTGAAGACGAACCTGCCGCAACTGGCGCCGTGGGAACAGATGACGGCGCTGGACAAGAAGTTCCTCGGCGAGTTCAGAAAAACGCAACGCAGTTTTGCGGCCGACGCTCCGGACGTGCTGCAAGCGGATTGGGCGCTGTTGCGCGTCGGGCCAGGCTCGGAACAGTCCCTCGCGCCCGCGATCTGGAATCCGGACTCCCCGCGCAAGATGACGCGGCTGCACGTGCTGGGCCAGCAGGGCGCGCGCGTCCTGGCGGGCTGGCTGGACTGCCACCAGTGGAAGTACGGCTTCACGAACCTGTACGTGCAGCGGCGCAGCGCGGCGGAACAGGAGAGCGTCTTCCCCGCGCTCATCGAGCCTTATGTGGGCGAGCCGTTCATCGTCGAGCGGCGGCTGCTCGACGTGCCCGATAACGAACCCGACGCGCGCCGCGCCGTGGCCGTGGAAATCAAGACCAAGAACGGCCACACGGATATCTGCTTTGCGGACGGTCGGCCGGAAAAGACGCGGCGGGCGGGGCCGCTGGAGGTTGCGGGTGAGTTCGCGTTCTACTCGGTGGACGCGGAGGGGCTGCGGCTGGCGAGCATCACGGGCGGCACGCGCCTGGCCGCGCCGGAGGTCATCTTGCGGCCGGTTGCCGCGGAACGCTCGGGCAAAGTCGTCCAGGCCGAACCCAACGCCAGGACGATGGTGCTCGATACGCCGTGGCCCGCGGGCCTGCTGGCGAGACGCACGTTCGAGGTTGGCGTGCCGGGCCATTGGACGGCGTACACAATCAAGGATGTGAAGCCTGCGCCGAATGGCTGCGCTCTTCTCGTTGATGGCGGCGCGGACTACTACCGTTCGCGCGTGCTGGAAATGGATACCGCGACTGCGACGGTGCAGTGCGCGATCGCTTTGTCGGGCAAGGGTCTGGGCCTCGACCAGGGCTGGGTGGCGTCCAATGAAGCCCGCACGAAATTCTGGCGCGCGCAATACCTCGGCGGTTCGCGCGACGACTCGCGCTACGCTTTCAAGCTCACGGGCGCCCTCCCCCCAACCCCCTCCCGCGGCGGGGAGGGGGATAGGGGGAGGGTGGCGCCGGAGGATTTTGGCCCTGACGGCGCGTTGTGCCTGTGGGAATATGGTGTTGGCGACAGCGTGCGGCAGAGCACGTTTGCCTCTCTGCGGCGCGTGGAGCCCGGCGTCTTCCAGCTTGAGGCGGACGTGGAGGTGGCCGTGGGCCTCAGGGCCGCCGCGCTGGAGATTTCCGCGGACCGCAAGGCGTGGGCGCCTCTGGCGGCGGCGAAGGAGGGCGAGTGGCTTGTGGCGAAGCTGGACGCGGCGCGGCTGGCATCCGGGCCTGTTTTCGTCAAGGCGGGAAAG
>JBEKKG010000932.1:0-3299 GCA_050010835.1 Planctomycetota bacterium | reverse complement strand
ATGTCCACCACCACGTCGTCGCCCGCGATGCGCACGACGCGCCCTTTCAAGATGGCGCCCTGCGTGAACTCGGCAACCGTCGCGATGGCCGCGGTGTCCATGGATTCCGCCGCCCCGACGTCCTTCATGCACTCCTCAACTTCGGCGTCAAGGTCCTTTTCGCTGACGCCCACATTCAGTGTACTGAACCGTTTAATCATGTCTTCCTTCCCGCCTGGAGGTTTCATTCACCACAGAGACACAGAGACACAGAGAAGGAGTGAGATGACAGAAATCTAGCGATGAATAACGAAGGATGCGGCTGTCAGGCCATTCATCGCTCATCATTCACCGTTTAAGAAAGTTGTTCTCTGTGTCTCTGTGGTGAGTTTTACCCGGCGTTGGAAAATGCTTGAACTTGTACGAAGCCCAAGACCTGTTCTGGCTTGACACGCGCGCCGCCGCCGCAACATCCATTATGCTGCTGAAAGCGCGGACGCGCCCAAAGGAGGTCAATAGGTTACGGTGCGGGCGGCGGATTGCCAGTGCAGGCCGGAGTTTTATCTCGCTTTCTGCTCCTCGGACAGCTTCCAGTGCAGATAGGCGTCCATGAAGGGGTCCAGGTCGCCGTCGAGGACCCTGTTGGCGTTGGTCTCCTTGAGACCCGTGCGGTGGTCGTTGACCATAGTATAGGGGTGGAGGAAGTAGGAACGAATCTGGCTGCCGAAGGCGATCTCGCCTTTCTCCGTGTAATTCTGCTTCAGTTCGGCATCGCGCTCCAGCTCCTTCTTCCGGGCCAGTTTGGCCTTGAGCAGTTCCATAGCCATGACCGAGTTGCGCTGCTGGCTGCGCTCGATCTGGCAGCGCACCGTGATGCCGGTGGGGAGGTGCTTGAGGAGCACCACCGATTCCGTCTTGTTGACGTGCTGCCCGCCCGCGCCGCCGGAACGGCAGGTGCTGCGTTCGATCTCGTTCTCGGGAATGACAATCTCACCGTCCCCGGCCTCGAACTCCGGCGTGACGTCCACGGCGGCGAAGCTGGTCTGGCGCTTGGCGTCGGCGTTGAACGGCGACATGCGGACCAGGCGGTGGACGCCGATCTCGCCTTTCAGATAGCCGAAGGCATAGGGCCCCTCGATCTTGAGAATGGCGGAGTTGATGCCGGCTTCCTCATTGAAGTCCACGTCGAAGAAGTGGACCTTGAAGTTGCGCCGTTCAGCCCAGCGCACGTACATGCGCATGAGCATGTCGGTCCAATCGCGCGCGTCCGTGCCGCCTGCGCCGGCTTGGAAAGTGATAAAAGCGTTGCGGTGGTCGTTCTTGCCGTTGAGCTGCGAGCGCAGCTCCAACTGGCGCACTTCGTCAGCCAACTGAGCGGCTTCGGTCTGCACCTCCAGCGCCATGGCCTCATCCGCGCCGGTGGCAGAAAGCTCGAGCAGTTCCTCCAGGTCCTTCGCGTGCTGTTCGTACTTGGGGAAGTCCCCGACGGTGTTCCTGAGGTTCTTCAGTTCGGCGATAAGGGACTGGGCCTTCTGGTTGTCGTTCCAGAACTCCGCCTGCCCCATCAGGGCTTCGATCTCCTGCTGGCGCTTGAGGCAGCCTGGAACGTCAAAGCGACCCCCGCAACTGGGCCAGCCGCCCGCTGACGTCTTGAAGTGAAGTCTTTACATCCCCGAAGTTAAAGGCCACGTCTTACCTCCCTAAAGAACCCGCAGAGCCTGACGCAAGAGGGAAACTCAAGTGCGCGGTTGAGCGCCGGAACCCCACGCACATCCCTGCTAATGATTGTAATACATGCGCGGCGTCTTCGCAACCCTGCCCAGGTGTGCCAGCGCCTTGCGGAAGACGGCTTTCACATCCTCGTGGGGAACCAGGACTTCAATCTCGTCCAGCGTCGCCAAGTGGGCTTCAGTGTGCTCGTCCGAGAGGCGGACCTCATCAAGATCAATCGGGCACAGGAAGAAGACTACTTCCTTGGAATGCAGCTTGCCCTTTTTCTCGACGTTGTAGGTGATGCTTTCGCGGAAACCCGGAGCGAAGCCGCAGTGGCGTATGCCGGCCTCCTCGAAGAGCTCGCGCGTCGCGGTCTCAATCTCCGTTTCGTACTCTTCGGCGTGTCCCTTGGGCGGGCCCCAGCCGCCGTGTTTGGCGGAACGCAGGATCAGGAACAAGATCTTCTGGCCCTCGGGGGCGTAGCAGATGGCGCCGGCGGCTTTTTCGTCAGGCATGGTTGACCTCTACTTTACCACAATGTTCACCAGCCTGCCAGGGACCACGATTTCCTTCACCACCTTCTTGCCTGCCAGCTCGTTCTTCACCGCCTCCCTGGCCTTGGCCTTGACCTCTTCGTCCGGGGCGTTGGCCGCAACGGTGATGCGCGCGCGCAGCTTGCCGTTGACCTGCACCGCCAGCTCTTTCATGGCGTCCTGCGTCAGGGCTTCCTCGAACTTCGGCCACGGTTCGTACGCCAGCGTCTGGGTGTGGCCCAGGCGCGACCACAGCTCCTCGGCCAGATGCGGAGCGAACGGGGCGAGCAGCAGGACGAAGCGTTCGGCCTGTGAGCGGTTCAGCGCGCCTGCTGTTTCCAGCGCCTTGTTCTTGAAGACCATCAGCTTGCTGATGGCCGTGTTGAAGGCCATGCGTTCCAGATCCTGCGTGACGCCCTTGATCGTCTTGTGCAGCTCGCGCTCCAGCTTGTCATCCCCGGATGGTTGGGCGTCGGGGCGCAGGTGGGTGCGCAGGCTCCCCGCTTCGGGCTTGCTTTCGTCATCGTCCACGATCATGCGCCAGCAGTCGCGCAGGAAACGGAACATGCCTGGCACGTCGCGCGGGTTCCAGGGCTTGCTGCCGTCCAGCGGGCCCATGAACATCTCGTAGAGCCGCAGCGTATCGGCGCCGTACTGATTCACGACTTCGTCGGGGTTGACGACGTTCTTCAGCGACTTGGACATCTTGGCGATGATCTGCTTGGCGGGCTTGCCTGTGGCTTTGACGATGAACTCGCCCTCGCCCTTTTCGGCGATTTCATCCGAAGGGACCAGGCGGCCGGTTTCATCCTCGTAAGCGAAGGCGGTGATGAGCCCCTGGTTGAAAAGGCGCTGGAACGGTTCCTTGGTGTGCACGCAGCCGCAATCGTACAGGACCTTGTGCCAGAAGCGCGCGTACAGCAAATGCAGCACCGCATGTTCCGCGCCGCCGACGTACAGGTCCACCGGCATCCAGTACTGTTCGGCCTCTTTGCTCCACGCCGCCTTGTCGTTGCGGGCGTCCAGGAAGCGCAGGTAATACCAGCAGGAGCCGGCCCATTGGGGCATGGTGTT
>JBEKKG010000931.1:0-3299 GCA_050010835.1 Planctomycetota bacterium | reverse complement strand
TGTGCTTTCGGACTCTCCAATAATGACATGCGGCATCCTCCATCACCCCTGGATAGAAGAATCGGCATATTTCAGAGGCAAAATTAGAAAAAACGGTTACAGTAGAGGTATTGTGTCCCGCGAATTCGCCGAATTCTAAACCGGATACCACCGCAAAGTCAGAGCAGAACACGCCACAGGCGAAGCCCTGGGCCCCTATGCCAGAAGGAACCCTGATGCTCAAAGACACCGCGCTCTACCGGAGTCTACGCCGGCTGATCAAAGGCAACGAGATCCAGCGCCGTTTCATCGAAATCTACCACCAGAACGGCTTCGCGGGCCGCGACTCCGCATCCGGCCCCGGCTCCGATCTGTCCCAGACCGCCGCTCTTCGCGAAGCCTTGCCTGAATTGCTGCGACAGATTTCCGTCCGCTCGATGCTGGACGCTCCGTGCGGCGACTTCTTCTGGATGCAAGCGGCGCAACTCGAGCTGGACCGCTACATCGGCGCCGACATCGTTCCGGAGTTGATCGCCGAGGATCAACGCAAGTACCAGAGCGACCGGCGCGACTTCCGCGTACTCGACATCACCAGCGACCCGCTGCCGCAGGTGGACCTGATCTTCTGCCGCGACTGCCTCGTGCACCTGCCCTTTTCGTTGATTCTCGCCGCGCTCCGCAATTTCAAGCGCAGCGGCCCGCGCTATCTCCTGACTACAACCTTCACGGCTCGAACCGAGAACACGGACATTCCCCTCGGTCTCTGGCGTCCGATCAACCTGCAGTTGCCGCCGTTCGGACTTCCGGCGCCGCAGCGGATCCTCAGCGAACGCTGCACCGAGAATGACGGCCAATACGCGGACAAGTCCATGGCCTTGTGGGAAGTCAGCCTCCTGCCGGAACTCCAGGAGTTCCGGGAGTTCCGGGGACACCCCACCTAATGGCGTTCCAGGAAAAGTGACGCCTCTTTGCCGTAGCACCTCATTCCCCCTACGTGTCCAGGGAGTTCCGAGTTCCGGAGTTACGGGGACGTTCAACTCCCAAAATCGTGGATAGAGCACTCGATAATGGGTGCCAACGGTAGACGAGAGCGCAATCCCGCGCAGTCGCATCCGTGGCATCAGGTTACGGTCCAGCCCCCCTCCCGAGAGCGCGCACAGGTTGGCATTGACCGGGGTAGCGCCAGCGGTATAAGGACCGGTAGCAATGGAGGTGCTGCCCAATGCCCAGCGTGAAGACTGCTGTTTCGCTGCCCAAGCCACTTTTCGAGCAAGCCAAGAGACTGGCGCGGGAGAGGAAAACACCGCGCAGCCACATCGTCGCCCAAGCCTTGGAACAGTACTCCGAGCGGTTGGAAAGCTAGGCTCTTCTGGACAAGCCGAACGCGGCCCATGCTGAGGGCCTGGACGCAGACGACAAACGGTTCCTGGATGCTGCCTTGCACCAAACTGGCCGGCGTGCCAAGGAGGAGAAATGGTGATTCGGCAGGGCCAAATCTATTGGATGGACAAAACAACAATCCCCTCTCTGTGTCCTCTGTGTTCTCTGTGGCTTTTTGCAGTACTCGTTCTAAGTGCGACCGCCGGCGAGTACGTTCTGCCCATGCTCCCCGAGGGGCTTCAGGCCACAGTCGTCGCCAAGGCGCCGGAAATTACAGGCCCGGCCAGCGTTGCCGTCTCGCCGGACGGCCGCAGCGTCTACATCGGCACGCGCTGGGCCGGCGGCAAGGACAGCGACGACAGAGTCCGTTTGGCCCGCGATACCCATGATGACGGGAGCTATGACCTGATCCAGACTTTCGCGGAAGAGTCTCCCGGCCCTCAGGGTCTGCTGTGCGTGGGCGACACGGTTTACTTCCTTCATGCGCCGTACCTCACGGCTCTGCGCGAACTGGATGGCGGCGGCAGGGCCGGCGAGAAGAAACGTCTGCTTACCGGCTTGGGCTCCAAGTCCACCAAGTGGCTCCCCAACCAACTCGCCGCCCGCCTGGCGCTGGGCGTGGACGGCTGGCTGTATATCGCCCTGGGCGATTGCGGCGCCTACGACGGCAAAGGGACGGACGGCAAGACCTTCCAGCTTTACGGCGGCGGAATCATCCGCGTGCGGCCTGACGGCACGGATGTGGAAGTCTGCTGCCAGGGCCTGCGCAACACGGTGGCGCTGGCCGTGGACCCGGAACTCAACATCCTCGTGCGCGACAACAGCAACGACGGCAGCGGGCTGAGCGCGCGCTCTTTGCACGTCCGGCCAGGCGCGGATTTCGGCTACCCCAACCTTTTCCAGAACTACCCGGAGGAGACGCTGCCCGCAATGCAGGAGCATGGCGGCGGCTTGCCCAGCGCGGCCTTGTTCTACGCGGAAAGCGGCCTGCGCCCCGAGGATCGCGACAAGCTCTTCGTCGCCGACTGGGGCCGTGGCATGATCTTCCGTTGCAGCCTGGTGCGCAAGGGCGCGAGCTTTGAGCTGCGGCAAGACCAATGGCTCAACCCGCAGTTTCCCTTCCGCCCGGTCGCTCTGGCCACGGACGCATCCGGCAATCTCTACGTCGCGGACTGGGGCCAAAACAATTGGGGGCGCCCGGCTGTGTCCGGCGCAGTTTTGAAGATCTCGCCCAAGAACGCGCATGGCCCCCGCTTGCTCCCCGACTTCAAAGCCCTCTCCGTTGAGGCGCTGGCGACGCTGCTCGGCCGCCCCGGGCAGACGGTCCGGCTTCTGGCTCAAAAAGAACTGTTGATGCGCGGCGAAGCGGCCTCGGCGGACGACGCGTTGGTCGCGGTCGCCGTGACGGCTGCTAGAGAGCAGGTGATGAGGATTCTTAAAAGCACGTTCAAAGCGGCTAGCGTTTCAAGTTCTGGCGCACAGGCGTTGGAGTGGCATAGTGCGTGTGTGTTGTTTCATAGATTCGTTCAAGTTGTGCTCTGATTCTGAAAATCCTCTACTACATCGGCGACAGAGGCTAACCGATTTACGCCGCCCAGCTTGCTGTCCACCCCCACGCTGCGCAAACGTTCGCGCACCGAGGCGCGCGCTTCCACGGCCTGCACACGGATGCCAGTCGCGGTCAGCTCATCCGCCAGGCTCCCAAGCATGTGGGCGCTATGCATGTCCACACGCGGCGCCGCGGAAAGGTCGAGCACGACCAGCCTGGGCGGTGTGATTTCAGCATGGACCCGATCCAGAATCATGTCGCGGACGTGATCCATGTTGAAATAGAGCAGGCCCGACTCAGGCCGGAAGATCATTACGCCGGGAATCAGCTCATTGCCCGAATGGCGCTCCCGATCGGAGAAGCGCCGCGTGCCGGGGATGCGTCCGAGATG
>JBEKKG010000930.1:0-3300 GCA_050010835.1 Planctomycetota bacterium | reverse complement strand
TTGAAACGTTTTGTCGCATGATTGATCGGTCTCTGCACAGCGTTTGCAGGCCTCTTGCGTAGACTCCGAAGAGCTTTGCCAATGAAGTGGCGTCAACTGCCGCATCACTGGAACTCATGGCCTGAAGGGCTTCGGCGAGGGCCTTAGCCAAGAGTTGCCTGAAGATTTGAACACTGGACTTCATGCAACTCCTTAATCCTTGGGCAAAAGGACGCGCGCATATCTCGTTTATAGCGCGCCATTTGTGCGTCATTTGCGCGTCATTCCTGCGCCACTTGCGCGCTGTACATGCGCCATTGCCGCGCTGTGGGCGCGTTGGTTCTGGAAGCTCGGGACAGGCATTTTTAGCCACAGAGGACACAGAGGACACAGAGAGGTCTTGGTTGTTCTTCTCCATATTCTCTGTATCCTCTGTGGCTAATCGTTCGTTCGTGTTTGGGTTCACAGCGCGCGCGATTTCGCGGACGATGATCCTGCCTTCCAGTTCCGTGTACATGTTAGCTCCTTTACAGTTGTGCCGCGGCGGACAACGCCACCCCAATGGTCTCCTACATCTACATACGTATTTCGCGTGCAAAGTATGGTTTGAGAGGCGAGAGGCCTCTTACCCTGCGGATTCAGAGGCTTCCCGGAGGCGACGGAGCGGAGGGGGGGTTAACCGACACAGGGACGGTTAACCCCCCCCACCCCGCACTCCGCTGCCGGTGCTATTCCGGCAACGGCCGGCCCTTTGTCTCCGGGGCCATCCAGATGACCACCATGCCCAGCAAGTACACGAGAGTGATCGTCGCGCCCGCGCGCGCATAGTCGCCGTGGTAGTGCTTGACCAGTTCACCGGCGTAGACAGAGCCCACCGCAGCCAGGATGCGGCCTGAATTGAAGCACAGGCCCTGGCCCGTGGCGCGTACACGCGTCGGGAAAAGCTCAGGCAGATACAGCGGCAACCAGCCGTAGAACGCCGCGCTCGCGCCGCCGACTACGAAAATCATGCCCAGCAGAGTGTTGTTGTACTCGTTCCAACCGCGGTACAAATACCCGCATGAAAGCAAAGAAGCCAGACATAAGCAGAAGTACGCGGGACGCCGCCCCAGCCACGCGCCGAGCAGCGGGCCGATCATGCAGCCCACGATGGCGCCCAGAGCGGAGCACACCTGCGCCCAGGCCTTGGCCTGTGGCAGGTCGGGGCCAGCCAGCTTGTCCACCCACAGGGGCATCCATTGCGCGGCACTCCACGTGCCAATCAGGGCCACGGAGGCGAAGACGATGGCCAGAAGGGTGGTCGCACGCAGGGCGGGGGAAAAAATCTCGCGCACGGGCCGCGCCACGGCGGTCTTGACGGACTCTTTCCAGCGTTCCGATTCAGGCACAAAAAGGGTGATGAAGAATGTCAGCAGTGCCGGCGCGGCCCCAGCCAGCATGACCCAGCGCCAGGAATCGGGACGGATGTGGAATCTCAAACCCACGACCCCGATGAGCGCGTAGCCCACATTCGCCGCGGCGCCGATCAGTCCGGCCAGCACGGGACGGGAGCCTTCGGGCCAGCACTCCATGACCAACGCCACGCCCAGGGACCATTCGCCGCCCATGCCCAAAGCAGCCACAAAACGCAAAGCGCCCAGATGCCAGGGCTGAGCGGCGAAGTAGCAGAGGCCGGTGAAGAGCGAATAAGTCACGATGCTGAAAGTCATGGCCCGCACGCGCCCGAGGCGGTCGCCCAGCCAGCCGAAGATCAGCCCGCCGCACGCCGCGCCGAGCAGAAACAGCGCGGTGATGCGCCCCATCCATTGCCCGACCAGCTCGTCCCCGCTCATGCCCATGAGATCACTGAGCGCCGGACGCGCCACCAGCGGGAAGATGCCCATCTCCAGGCCATCGAACATCCAGCCTAGAAAAGCGGCCAGCAGAACCAGCCAGCGGGCCTTCGCGCTGTACGTTGTGGAGTGCATGTAATACTCTTATCCCCGCGGGGCCGGAAGGCCCAGGTTTTCCAATTGGCTTACCCAACTGTCAAAATGCTTGCACTTCTCCCGTAGCTTAGCCAAGGTGATTTCCAGGGCAGTCATGCTGCCGGCAACTATCTTCTGGTAACGTGCGATCTCCTTGACGATGCGCTTGGATGGAGCCGTTTCAGGATCATCGTTGATCATCTCGGGGGTCGGGAACTTGGCGGCCACCTCAGCCAGCCGGCCAATGGCTTCCGCCTGCCCCGGATAGCAGTAGCCGAGCTTCTCAATGTCAGAGAAAAGCAGCGCCTCAAACTCATACATTTGAATGTAAGGGATGAATCTTCGCGGATCATAGGAATCGCCCAAGGCCAAAGCAATATCGTTCCGCATCGCCGCCTCAACAATGGGCGGGATGCTCATTGCCGGTTTCCCCTTGGCTTCGGGCCTCCCAGGCCAATTCTCAGGCATTCCGTAGAAATCAAACATTGTTGTGCAGAAGGCCTCGCGCTCGCACTTGAGACAGGCCAAAATATCCGCCTTCGCACTCTGATAAGGGCGAATTCCGCCCTTGTGGCCGGGTTTTCCTATCAGTCTCGGAAACAGATACACCTCGCGCCTGCTTAATTCAGGCACGAGGACTGAAGATACGAACTCGACCTCAGTCTGGCCTTCGACGATGACCACGACCCTACTCATGGACGGGTCTCCCGCTGATGACATTCTTGAGCCAGAGTTCGCCCAATGAGTATTCCTTCAACCATTCCTCCAGATCAGCTTTCGCCAAGCGCGTGAAACTCGACGTGGCCGGAAGCAAGGGCTGACCACTCGCCTTGCGCTCAACCACAACCACGTCCTCCGGCTCGAACTCGCTGACGAGCAATGGCGATTGGGTCGCGACTATGACCTGTGTATCCACCGACGCTTTCCTTATCATCCCTGCCACCAAGCTGATGGCGAACGGGTGCAGCCCCAGTTCAGGTTCATCGAGGAGGATGAGCTTGGGCAGGTTGTCTTCGGGCTGCATGAGCAGCGCGATCAGCCCAATCATGCGCAGCGTGCCGTCCGAAAGCTGCTGTGGGCCAAAAAGCTCATCCGAGCCAAGCTGATTCCAGTTTAGACTGATTAGATTCTTATTCGTCTCCTGCGGCACAAGCCGAAAGTCATGGAAGAACGGAGCGACCTGCTGGATCTGGCGGATGATGCGCTTGTAGAATTCAGGCTTGGAGACTTCCAGAGCGTACAAGAAGGCCGCCAGATTGCTGAAGTCACCTTTCAATTGCTGGTTGTCTTCTATGTTGCCGGACTGCATCACGCGGGCCGTTTCAGAAGTATCGCTGAAGTGATAGACGTGGGA
>JBEKKG010000929.1:0-3303 GCA_050010835.1 Planctomycetota bacterium | reverse complement strand
TTCCACGTCATCGGAACGCAGCGCCTCGTCCAGGGCCGGCCGTGCGGCTTCCCCCAACCCGGCCAGCCTGTCAGCCGCGGCGTGCCGCTTGTCGTAGTCGTCGTCCCGCAACTGCTCGACCAGCACCCGCGCCTCCACCACCGCATTCTCCCCTGCAGGCAGGGGAGCGCAGTGGAACACCCAGAGCAGACCAAAGACGCAGAGCCGCTTGAGCATCGCCTGTGTACCTTCCTCCTTCATATTATATACGGCGCGCCGCTGAAATCCTGGCTTTTTCTGCATCAACCCTCAAGCCTAATGCCCATCCACCGGCCCCGGCAACCCCGGCCCGCCGCCCGCGAGGTAACCGTAGCTCGCACCCGCGGCGTCCGGCGTAACCCAGAACGCATACAGGCTGCCGCGCGTCATAAGGAAGCGGAAGCGCACCGGCTTGCCGGCGAAGACGGACAGGTCCGGCGCCTTGGCAATTGGCTGTCCGTCCCCACTGGTCCAAGTCACCTCCAGCTTTGTCCCGTCGCCGCGCACGGGCTTGCAGTGTTCCCGATCATAGGGCGCAATGGGGCGGCCTTGGTCGTCGAGCACTTCGGCGCGCAGTTCGCCATCGGGCGCGTCCAGGTTGACGAAGAGGTGCTGGCCGCGAAAGCGCACGGGCCGCGTGGTGAGTGTGCCGCCTTCGGCGCCCGCGTCCAGCGAGGCAAAACCGTCGCGGCGCAACACCGCCAGGCCCGTGGTGGCCCCGGCGTCAGCCATTTGGCAGCCGGGGAACCCCTTGCCCGCGCGCCCGCTCACGTAGAACCAAAGCTGGTCATTGACGATGAGGCAGCACGGCGCGGTGGACTGCACGTTGCCCCAGTTCCAGTCGCCCATTTTCTCTGAGCCCGGAATGAACGGCCGGCGGTCGGGCCGATCCCAGTGGAAGCCGTCGCGGCTGAAGCCTACGCATACCGAGTTCTGTTTGGGGCGGCCCGCGGCAAGCAACTCCTTGGCCTTCTCCGTCTTCGCGTCGCGGTAGTCGCCGCGCCAGATGCTGAACAGCCCCAGCAACACGCTCTCGTAGCCCGCGCAGTCAAGGTTGTAGAGCTGCGGCTTGATCTGCAGGTCGTCGCGCGCGAGGTCGCCGCTGTCAGCGGCAGCCCACGTCACGATTTCGCCCTTGGCTGCCGCCTCCTCGCTGAAGCTGAAGAAGTCGCTGGCCTCCCAGTACAGGCGGCTGCGCCCCAGGCGCCCCGAACGGATGCTGAACACCCACCGTTGGCGGAAGGGGTTGTAGAAGAACGTGGTGCGGTCCCCGGTTTTGGCGCCGTCGCCCATTTTGGTCCAGTGGATGCCGTCCGGCGAGCGGTACAGCTTGAAGGTGCGATACCACAGGGCCAGCTTGAACCGCTCGTTGGGGTCGCGCGGATTGGGGTCGAGCCAGACGGTGCTCGAATCGCGCGGCGTCTTGAGCACGATGTTGGTGCCAGGCTCAACGTCGAGCTGGGGTTTCTCCCAATGGATGCCGTCCTGCGAGGTTGCGTAGCAGGTCGAGTCCACACTGTGCCCCGCGCAGTACCACATCTTGAAAGTGCGGTCCTGCGGATCAAACCAGACGCCGTCGCTGAAGGGCGCGGCAAACGCCGCCTGGCCAGTCACCTCCCAAGGCTGTTCCGGTTTCAGCACCGGGTTCGCGGGATGGTACTGCGGCTGGTGGAACGTGCGTGTGAGCGTCGTCTGCTCGATGAGGAAGTCGTCCACGAGAAGCTGGCGGCCCATGTCAATGACTATCGGGTTTGGCGGCGAAACGAGGTACGGCGGTTTTTGCGGGTCCGCGGAGAAATCCTTGAGGCGCGGCGGCCAGGCTTCCGGCAGCTCAATGCCATTGTAGAGGACGCGGACGGAGGGAGTTTCCGCAGCACCCGCACGCCCCGGCAAGAGGAGCAAGAGCAGGATGGCGGCAAGCAACGGGGCAGACGCGGATTTCATGGCGGGCCTCCTGAGGAAGAAGGTGTCTCCACAGTATACACCGAACCATCAGCCACAGAGGACACAGAGGACACAGAGAACGGCAGAATTCAGTCTCTTCCAAAATCCCAAATCCTTGCTCTGTGTTCTCTGTGTCCTCTGTGGCAAAAAGGTCGTTGTAGTAATAGACTCAGAAGCTGTGCAGGTGCGTTTGGCCAAGAGGAGAACAGAATGTCTGCAGTTACGGAAGAAGCGATTCTCGAAGCACTGAAACAAGTCCACGATCCCGACCTCGGGCAGGACATAGTCACGCTCGGTTTCGTGAAGAACCTGAAGATATGCGGGGGCGCGGTGGGCTTTCAGGTCGAACTGACCACGCCCGCCTGCCCGATGAAGGAGCAACTCAAGCAACAGGCTTACAGCGCCGTCGCCGGTGTGCCCGGCGTGACCGCGGTCAGCATAGAAATGACCGCCAACACGCGCAGCCGCCGCTTCGCCCCCTTGGATGTGCTGCGCGGGGTGAAGAACCTGGTGGCCATTGCTTCGGGCAAGGGCGGCGTGGGGAAATCCACGGCTACGGTCAACCTCGCGCTGGCTTTGGCCGCCTCGGGCGCCCGTGTTGGCATCCTGGATGCGGACATCTACGGCCCCAGCATCCCCGGGATGTTGGGCGCCCACGAGCGCCTGCGCGCCAATGACGAGGGGCGGGCGGAGCCGGTGGTGGCGCACGGGATCAAAGCGATCTCCGTGGGCATGATCGTGCCGCCTGACGAAGCCATGATCTGGCGCGGGCCGATGGCCACCCATCTCCTGATGCAGTTCCTCAGCGAAGTCGAGTGGGGCGAACTGGACTATCTGCTCCTGGACATGCCGCCCGGCACGGGCGACGTGCAGCTTACGCTGGCGCAGTCCGCGCCGCTCAACGGCGCGGTGATCGTCAGTACGCCGCAGGACGTGGCCCTGCGCATCGCGCGCAAGGGCTTGCGCATGTTCCAGAAAGTAAACGTGCCAATCCTGGGCATTCTCGAAAACATGGCCGGCTTCGTCTGCTCGAAGTGCGGCACGCTCCACGACATCTTCAGCAAGGGCGGCGGCGAGCGTACGGCGCGCGAGTTGGGCGTGCCTTTCTTAGGTTCGATCCCGCTCGACCCGCGCCTGGTCGAGAGCGGCGAGAAGGGCCAGCCTCTTTTCCTCCTGGACCGCAACAGTCCAGGAGCGAAAGCCTTCGAGTCCGCCGCGCGCAACCTGGCCGCGCAGCTCTCCATCGCGAATTCGGGAAAGAGCACGGCGTTGCGGACGCCGCGCGAAATCCATCTCCTCGACCGCGAGCCGCCGCAGATTCTCTGGGGCGACGGCGTGGTC
>JBEKKG010000928.1:0-3306 GCA_050010835.1 Planctomycetota bacterium | reverse complement strand
GCCGCCCATGGTGCTGCCGGAGTTCCGCGGGGGCCTGTGCGCGCCCACGCCCGGCACGCCGTCGAGCAAATCCCAGAAGCGGTTCATCCCCGCCTGGATCTCCGCCATGCGGCCGCGGTAATGCTTGAGCTGCACACGGGCGACAGCCGACGAGAGTTGGTGGATGCGATACTTGAAGCCACCAATGGGCGAGCCGGCGTGCCGCTGCAATTCAGGGTCGGTAATGGCCGACTTGGCATTCGTGTAGCGCCCTGGGCTGCCAGTGCGTTCGTAGTGGCCGAAAGCGACGGACCGCTCGTAGATCTGGCGGTCATTGGTGATCAGTATGCCGCCCTCGCCGCAGGGGAGCGCTTTGCCGCTCATGATGCTCATCGCGCCCACGTCGCCCAGAGTGCCCACCAGGCGGCCTTTGTACAGCCCGCCGTGCGCGTGGCTGACGTCCTCAATGACTTTGACGCCGTGTTTCCGCGCGATGGCGCAGATAGGGTCCATGTCGCAGGGGTAGCCGAAGTAATGGACTGCCACAATGGCGCGGGTGCGCGGGGTGATGAGTTTCTCCAGGCCGGCGGGGTCCAGGCAGAGCGTCCGCAGGTCAATGTCGGCGAAAACCACGGAAGCACGCAGGTTGAGCGCGGGCAGCAGACTGGCCCACATGGTCAGGCTGGGGCCGATGACTTCATCTCCCGCGCCGACGCCGCAGGCCCACATGGCGGCGTGCAAGGCCGAGGTGCCGTTGTTGTGCGCCAGCGCGAAGCTGACGCCATGCCAGGCCGCGAATTCCCGCTCAAACTGTTCCGTGACCTCCGTGCCGGACATCTTCCCGGCGCGCAGGATCTCCAGCACGGCGTCCTCTTCTTCCTTGGTGATGATGGGCCACGCCAGGATCTCGCTGAGATCGCGCGTGACGGCCTTCGGCCCGCCCTGAATGGCCAGCGCTGCGTTGCCGTCGGACATTTTCTCACCCTCCCAGTTCCACGCACCGTTTCCTGTAGGGCGATCCTCTGGATCGCCTCACCCTCCCAGTTCCACGCATCGTTTTCTGTAGTACAGATAGTCCTCGTACGGCACCTCGGCCGGCACGCCGTGGTCGCAGCAAGGGATGTAGCCGCCGCGGCGGCGCAGTGGGGGGATGATCCGCTCCAGCATTTCGTCAATCGCCGGGCGGCCCTGGGCCAGCACGCGCTTGTCAATGCCGCCGCGGATCATCAGCCCGGGATAGCGCCTGCCGATCTCCACGACATCGCAGCCCGACGCGACCTCAAAGGGGCTCATTGCATCCATCCCGATTTCCCTGTACACCGGGATGGCGGGGCGGCAGTCGCCGTCGGTGTCAATCTGCACGTACAGGTGGCGCGCCTTGTCAATCTGGCGGCGCTTGAGGTTGGTTATGATCTGCTGGTAATACGGCAGCAGGAAGCGCCGCATCATGTCGGGGGAGATCAGGATGCCGTGATTGTAGCAGATATCCTCGGCGAAGAAGATCTCGTCTATCGTGACGTGCGCCTGGTGCTTATCGATCACTGCATCAGCCAGCTTAAACCACTGTTCCATACAGGCGTGAATCACTTCCGGCATGTCGTAGAAAGCGTAGAGCAGGTCCTCCGGGCCAATCAGGCTGCGCAGGTACATATAGCCCCCGATCAGGCCCTGCTGGATCATCATGCCCTGCGCGGCCGCGGCCTGGGCGGTGGCCATGCGTTTGGGCAAGTCCGCATAGCGCTCCGGCGAACGCGGGTCCAGACGCCACTTGACGTCCTCCTCCCACGTCTTCATGTCCTTGACCGGATGGTTGACGTATTCGGGCATGAAACCGTCGCGGCGGCCCTTGAAGAAGAGCACCTGGCGCCCGGCATAATCCTGGACCAGCTCGTACTCGCCGCGGTCGGCGACGACCTTGTCCTCGAAGGCGGGGCGGAACGCGGCTTCGCACCAGCCCAGTTGCCCCAGCCCATGATTCCCGGACGGATCGTAATTGAAGAGCTGGCTGAACGGCACGTCCGGCGGCAGACCCTGCCTCTTCCACTCGTCCAGGCAATAGTAACCGAACTCAGTGCGCATGATTCTGAGGCCGGGAGTGATCGCGTAAGTGTCGCGCAACAACCGTGCGGACGGGTGCATTTGCTCGCGGGGCACCGGAGCGTGAACGCCGTCGGCCATTGGAGGCGCTTTCGTTTGCGACTGGTTCATCTGCCACCCTCTATCAACTTCAGTATGCTCGACGCCGGCACACACTCTTTCACCACCATCTGCAAGTCTTCCTTGTGGCCCTCTTTCAGATTGTAATAGATGGACGCGGTGTTTGCCACCATGCCCACGACAGCGCCGCAGTCGTTGAAGACCGGCGAACCGCTGGAGCCCTTCGCGAAGTCAGCCGTGATCGCCATCATGGCCGCCTCGGCGTCCTTCCGGTGCGACTTGAAGTAGCGTGAGATCACGCCTTCGGTATACACGAAGAACCGTCCGTCCGGATGGTTTATGACTCGTACGCGCGCGCCTACCGGGGCGTCCGCGGCGAGCGCCACGGGCGTCAGGTCCTGGCCGTCAAGCTGCACGATCGCCACGTCGTCCGCCGCGCTGGCCGCCAGCACCGCCTGCACGGGCAGCACCCGGCCGTCAGCGGTCATGGCCAGGAGCGTCTCCCAATGCGGCGCATTGACCACGTGGTAATTCGTCACGCACACGCCGGACTTGCTGATGGCGTAGCCGCCGGCCGGGGAAACATGATGTTTGCCGCACTTGTCGCACTTGTAGTATCCCGCCACAATGAGCACGCTGGCTTTCATGCGTTCGTAGAACGTCTCCAAGGGGATGGCCTCCTTGGGCGGAGGAACGAGCTCAAGGGCACACTTCTTCTTCTGGAGCTGCTCGATCAGCGCCGCCATCTTCACGGTGCGCCCGGCCGCGACCAGTTCCGCTGCCGCCTTTTCCAGATTCAGGGTGATGCGCTGATCGTCCACAGGCTCGGGGGCAGCGGCGCCGTCTGCGCAAGGCGCCGCCAGGCCCAGCACCAACAAGAGGAACAACCCCAGCCTTCGCATCATGGCGCTTCCCGCTGTAGCCTGCCGACGCCGCACATAGTAGGCCCTTGTTCTGGGAACGCCAGAGATGAACTTGAGCCTTTGAGGCAAAGAGGCAGCTCATTCCAGTTGCAGTTCGCGCCAGCGGTCCGGATGCAGACGGATTTCTCCCGGGACATCATCAACCAGCCCCGTCTCCGGATTGGCCCAGTACAGCCGCTCGGACGTGGAAATTCCAGCTTCATCGGCGAACAACACGCCCAGATCGCCGGCCAGTTTCAGCCCGGAG
>JBEKKG010000927.1:0-3311 GCA_050010835.1 Planctomycetota bacterium | reverse complement strand
GGAGGAGATCCAGAAGGCCCTGGCCACTCTGGGGCGCGGGCGCACCACCATCGTCATCGCCCACCGCCTCTCCACGCTGAAGAGCGCCGACTACATTTACGTCATAGACGACGGGCGCATTGCCGAAGAAGGCACGCATGAGGCGCTGCTGGCCAAGCAGGGCATTTACTACAAGCTCGTTAAGATACAGACCGAGCTGACGAGGCTGGAGGAATAGCTATGGGCGACGCCACTGCCCCAGACAAGCCGCAAGCGCCGGCAGGAGCGGCTGTAATGAAGCCGAAGGCGGAAGCCACGGCGTCTACAGTGCGCCGCCTCGTGCCCTCAAACACCTCCATATTCGTGGGCACCTTCTCGCTGCTGCACTGCACGGTGGCCGGCGACACCCTCTACCGCGCCGTCTTCGCGGTGCGCCTCTTCCCCATCAGCCATCCCGACGGCTATATCTCGCTCCGTTACACCGACCCCCTGGACGACAAGGTGCATGAGATTGGCGTCATAGAGGACCTCGCGGTCTTCCCCCCGGAGCAACAGCAACTGGTGCGCAACACGCTGGCGAAACAGTACCATGAGCTTGTGATCACGCGCGTCCATGATGTGCGTAACGAGCACGGACTGCTCTTCTTCGATGTGGAAACCAACCGGGGGCGCGTTTCCTTTGTCATGCCCTGGAGCGGCGATCGCGCCGAGGAGTATGGGGAGCACGGCAAGCTGCTGCGCGACGCACTGGATAACCGTTATATTATCCGCGACCTATCGGCCCTGCCTGCGGTCGATCAGAATAAGTTCACCGCCTTCATTTACTGGTGAACGTCCTCCCCCGCCCCGAAGGGGCAATGTAGAATAGCCGGGGGCAACGCCCCTGGCAGGAGGCCCCACCATTGGGCAAGAGCTCTTACGGGGCGCCTGGGGCGCGAATTTCGGCCTGCTGTGGCAGTCCCTTGGCCGACGAGGCGCGGAAACTTCGGCGGCCCCTTGGCGGAATCCACCGCAAGAGATGGCGTGGTTCTGCATAAGATTGCAGTGTGGCGGATTTCTACTGGGGCCGGCAGCATTGCCGCAAAGCGCGCGGTTGCGCGCGCTTGCGTTGGATTGCGCGGTTCTGGATAAGTGCGTCCTGAAGGACTCGAACCTTCGACCCGCTGATTAAGTGCCAGAGTCTATTCTACGAAGAACACCCCTCTGGAATAACATTGGAATAACGTTCTGGAATAACGGGAGCCGGGCTGGAGGAGTGCAGCTATCCGCTTACACGTGGCGGGTAGCAGCAGAATGCGGCTCCCCTTACCTCCCCTAACAGCCTTGGGAGTCCCAGGCTCGAAACACGGCCAGTATCCCGGACCTGCTCGCTATCATCACACCGTTTGATGATGGGACGGGGGCGGGGCTCTGAGACCCGCCGGGGCACCCCTGTCGGTGGCACATCACTTGCTCGCGCGGGTAGGCAGGAGTTGGCCTGTGCCCTTGTTGGACGAGAGCTGGAAAGTGACGGATGCCAGGAGCTCATAGGACACGCCTGCCAGGACCACCGCCACTTGAATGGAGCGCGGCGCCTGGCCTTTGGCGTTCAAGTCTGTTGCAGCCGCCGTTACACCTTCCGTGTCAAAGCCGGCCGGGCTCATGCCCACCATATTCAGCGTGATGTCAACCTCGGCGGTTTCGCCGCCGGCGGTTATCGTGCCGCTTTTCAGCCTGGGGTACTTGACGCGCAACTGCTTGAGGTGGCCCTGCGTGCCCGGCACTGTGCCTACGCCCTTGGGATTCAAGATGGTGTTGTCGGTGATGTTGCCGATGCCCAGGGCAATCTCCTGGGCCTTGGACAAATCCAGGCCGGGCGCCAAACGGATCGTGCCGCTGAAGGCAACCTGGTCCGGCGTGGGCTTGGGCTTAGGGTTCTTGAAGATGAATTTTCCGGTCAGGCTCTTTGGCGTGATCTTCTGGCTGGGCGGGTCCCCGGTCACGGCGGGTTGCTGGCCTGTCTCCTTGTTGCCGATAGCCAGCGTCTTGCGGGCCTTGCCTTGGGACAGATTGCTTGCGGCTTCGATAGCGTTGCTGGTGGCCACAAAGACGCCGGTCTGTTCATATTGGTGCACCGGCTGGGGGCCTAGCACTCCCACGGCCGCCCGGCCCGGAAGGTCGCTGAAATCGGTGGACGCGAAGTAGGCGTTCCGGTTGAGCAGCGCATCAATGTCCACAGCCAGTTCCACCAATCCGCCGGTGCTGTTGGCCAACTGGATGCTGATCTTGTTGAGCGGGTTCACGATGGCCGGTTGCCCCTGGTCCACGTTGGGGGCCACCGTGGAGGTCGTGGGCCCGGCCACGGTAAAGGTGCCGCTGCCGGTGGCGGTGGCGTAGCCGTCGCTGACAGACAGCGTGCCAGTGAAAGTACCGGTCGTGGGAATCTGGAGGGTGATTGGATTGCCGGTGCCCGTCTGTCCGTCGCTGAGGCTCCAAGCATAGGTCAAGGGATCGCCATAGGCACTGACGGCATCGGCAGTGAAGGTGACAGCGGTGTTGACCACGATGACCGGGCTCTGGGAAGCAGTCACGCTGTTGATCACCGGCGCGGTGCGAATGCTGCGGATGCGGTTGTTGCCGGTGTCGCAAAAGAAAAGGTCGCGCGCGGTGGAGATTATGCCCGTGGGGAAGGTCAACTTGGCGGCCAGCGCATCGCCGCCATCGCCCGAAAAGCCTAGAACTCCCGTGCCGGCAAACGTTGAAATCGCGCCCGTGGGATCAACTTTGCGGATGCGTTCGTTGTAAAACTCGCCAATGTAGAGATTGCCGGCCGAATCCACCGCCAGGCCGCCAGGGCCATTCAGGGTGGCGGACGTGGCTGGACCGCCATCTCCAGAGAAACCGCTGGTCCCATTTCCCGCCACCGTGGTAATGACGCCGTTAGTATCAACTTTGCGGATGCGGTTGTTGCCCTGATCGGCGATGAAAAGATTCCCTTTCCCATCCAAGGCCAGAGCCCGGCCCGGGCCATGCATGTTGCCTGACAAGCTGGCCTGTGTTGCCGGGCCGCCATCGCCGGAGTAGCCTGGCTGCCCGTTTCCGGCGAAGGTCGTGATCGTGCCAGCAGGATCAACCTTGCGCACGAGATGATCCTCGAGAATATAGACGTTGCCGCTGCCATCCACAACCACCGCCTCCGGATTATCCAGGTAGGCGCTCGTGGCCGGCCCGCCGTCGCCGGGGGCGGGTGCTCCGGGACTGTCGCCGGGACCCGATGAGCCGTTTCCTGCAATTGTGGTAATGATGCCTGTGGAGGCCGTCACCTTGCGCACGATCAGTGGATTGTTGATCTC
>JBEKKG010000926.1:0-3313 GCA_050010835.1 Planctomycetota bacterium | reverse complement strand
CGAATGCCACTCTGGGACCGCCGCCGTCTCGGCGGCCTTCGTCTGTGCCGGCGGGACGCCGGCGCTCCCATTTGGGACCGCCGCCGTCTCGGCGGCCTTCGGTCGTGCCGGCGGGACGCCGGCGCTCCCATTTGGGACCGCCGCCGTCTCGGCGGCCTTCGTCTGTGCCGGCGGGACGCCGGCGCTCCCATTTGGGACCGCCGCCGTCTCGGCGGCCTTCGGTCGTGCCGGCGGGACGCCGGCGCTCCCAGAATGGGCGCTCCCAGAACTCATGCCACAAGCCTCTCATTCAATTCACCGAGGATCGTGGCCAGCTTCTCGCCGAAAAGCTGGTGCGCCTTGCCCAGGCCACCAAGCTGGCTGAACGGCACGTCGTCGAAGTCCTCCTGCTCGATGGCCAGGCTTTTGGCGATGTGGTCCTTGATCGCATCCAGCCACTGGCGTTGCTCGGGGCTGAAGTTCGCGCCGGCGCGGGCCTTCTGCGCCAGCCACTGCTGGTAGCGCTCCTCGACCGAAATCCCAACCGGCACCAGCGGCTCCCGTGGCTCGATAACGTGGCGCACCAGCGCGATCAGGTCCACCAGGCTCTTGCCGCCGCCGCCCTTCACCTTCTCCGGCTCGACGGCTTGGTAGGCGCGCCACAGCCGCCCGACGCTCTCGGGCTGTTTGGGCGAGACGTAGAACGGCGCAATATCCAGCTTCTGAGCCAGTTCGCGCACATGCCGATAGCGCAGTCCCGCCCGGTGCGGCCGGCTGTACAGCACGCGGATGGCTTCGATCTCCTCGCGGTTGTCCTCGACAAACTTGCGGAAGTCGCGCAGCAGCGCCTCGGCTTTCTTCTTTGCGTTGGCGTCAAAGCCGGAGCGCAGCAGTTCGTCCTTGGTGGCCTCGTCAATGACCTGCTCCAGCGACGCCTTGACGCTCAGCACCGTCTCACGCAGCTTTGGGTTGTGGAACGGCTTGAGCGCCTCCGCCATCGCTTCCCGCTCAACCTGGTCAAGCTGTTGGTCGGTGGGTTCTTCTGCCTCTTTCAGGCCGAACTTCTGCACAGCGCGCACGGCCAGCACATCGGGGTCAATGCTCTGCAACAGCTTGGCGCTCAGCGATGCGAGCGACACGGGCGCTGGAAGCGCCGGCGTCTCGCCATCTGGGACCGCCGCCGTCCCGGCGGCCTTCGTCGGTGCCGGCGGGACGCCGGCGCTCCCAGCGGCGGCTGTAATGCGCGCCGCCTGGTCTTCGTCAACCTCTTGGCCCAGCCGGGCCAGCCGCAAGGCCAGCGTGGAGACTACATCCGCATTGACCATGCCGGCGGCCACGCTGTTCAGGATTCTCTCCAGCGGCACGGAGGGCTTGCGGTCGAGCGGCTTCGAGTTGGTCTTGTCGCTCTCGCAGACGCCCACGGCGTCCACGATCACGAAGCCGGTCTTGGCCCTGGCGTCGGGCGTGACGCTTTGCAGCGCGTCGGCCTGGACCACGCGGCAGCCGC
Organism: Planctomycetota bacterium; assembly: GCA_050010835.1. Classification (GTDB taxonomy): domain Bacteria; phylum Planctomycetota; class SZUA-567; order H5-PLA8; family H5-PLA8; genus JAPLOD01. The sequence goes on along the minus strand of JBEKKG010000926.1, from coordinate 1,827 downwards.
GCCCTTTCATCTGTTCGAAGTACGAAGCCGACTGGATGTTGCGCATGAAAAGCAGGCATTCCAGCGGCTTCACGTCCGTGCCGGTGGCGATCATGTCCACCGTGACGGCAATGCGCGGGTTGTAGCTGTTGCGGAACTGGTTGAGCAGTTCGTCGGGCTTGATGCCTGTCGTCTTGCACGTGATCTTCTGGCAGAAGTCGTTGCCCCTGCCGAATTCCTCGCGCATGATCTTCACGATGTCGTCGGCGTGCAGGTCCGTCTTGGCGAAGACGAGGGTCTTCGGCACTTCGCTGCGGCCGGGGAAAATTTCGGTGAAGAGCTTGTCGCGGAAGGTGCGGACGACGAGGCGGATCTGCTGCTCTGAGACCACGTCGCGGTCGAGTTCGCTGGCAGTGTAGGTCAGATCATTGTCGAGTTCGGCCAGCCGCTTTTGCCGCGTGCGCCGGTCGCGCCGGGGCACGAAATGGCCGGGTTCCTTGACCAGCGTGGCGCCGTTGCTCGTAATCTTCGTTTCAATGCGGTACACGCTGTAACCCACGTTCACGCCGTCGGCCACGGCCTTCTCGTGGCTGTAATCCTGCACGAGGTTGCCGTGGAAGAAGCCGAGTGTCTGCGTTGTCGGCGTGGCTGTCAGGCCGATCAGGAATGCGTCGAAGTATTCGAGCACCTGCCGCCAGACGTTGTAGATGCTGCGGTGGCATTCATCAACGACGATGAAATCGAAGGTCTCAATGGGAATTTTCGGATTGTAGACGACCGGCAGCGGCTCCTTGACCAGCGAATTGGCCATCTCGAACATTGACTTCTCTTCGCCTTCCTCCTCGAATTCCTCCTCGCCCTTCAGCATCGAATACAGCCGCTGGATGGTGGTGATGCAGACCTTGGCCGCGGGGTCCAGCGTGTTCTTTTTGAGATGCTGGACGTTGAACTCCTCGGTGAACTTGTAGCTGTTCAGCGGGCTGACGAACTGCTGGAATTCGTTGAGCGCCTGCTTGCCCAGGTTGTTGCGGTCCACCAGGAACAGGATGCGCTTGGCGTGGGCGAACGTAATCAACCGGTAGCAGAAGTTGCAGGCGGTGAAGGTTTTGCCACTGCCCGTGGCCATCTGGATCAGCGACCGCGGGCGGCCTTCAGCCAGCGACTGCTCCACGTTGTTGATTGCCGTAACCTGCACGCTCCACAACCGGCCGATGTCGAGCGGCGGCAGGGCGCGCAGTTTGGCCCGCAACTGGGCGTCCTGCATGGCCAGCCGGATCAGCTCTTCCGGGCGGTGGAAGGTGAAGACGATCCGGCTGCGCGGCTGTGGGTCCAGGTCAACCGGAGAGCGCACACTCAGCTGGTCAAGGCGCTTTCCGGTCAGCCTCACAGCGCCATCGTCATCTCGGGTAATGAGGTCGTGCTCAGCCTCGGTCCGCTGATTGACCAGGCCAAGCACAACCTCGCCGCCCGCGGCCTCACCGTGGTGAACAAGCTCCCGCCGATCAACCCGACCTTCCCGCTGTTCGACGCCAAGTACCTGATCAAGGCGCAGTCGGCGTACCGGCTGCTGAACACGCTGAGGTGGGTCCTGCCGATCCTCGCCGTCATCCTGATCGCCGCAGGCATCTACATCACCCACAGCCACCGCAGGGCTCTCATCGGCGCCGCACTGGGCGTAGCCGCCGGGATGCTGCTGCTCGCGATCGGCCTCGCGATCGGCCGGACCATCTACCTCAACCAGGTGCCCGCGAGCGTGCTGCCATCAGATGCCGCCGCAGTCGTGTTCGACACGCTGGTCCGGTTCATTAAACAGGGGCTGCACGTGATCCTGGCGGTCGCCCTGATCGT
>JBEKKG010000925.1:0-3317 GCA_050010835.1 Planctomycetota bacterium | reverse complement strand
GGCCGCCTTCAAATTTCACGGCCTCCGCGCTGCCTTCCTTAACGAAGCGGATCGCGTTCGTCACCGCTTGTTCGGTGCTGGCGTGATAGGCGCCGTACGGCATATCGATAATCAACAGCGCCCGGCGAACACCCCGGCGGACGGCCTTCAAATGATGCAGCATTTCTTCTACAGTGACGGGCACGGTGGACTCATAACCCAAAATGGCCTGGGCCAGAGAATCGCCCACAAGAATCAATTCGATTCCCGCTTCGTCCAGCGGCTCGAAGCTCCGAAGCGTCTGGCCGCTAGCGGGATTGACGCTGGTGATGGGCATCAGTTCCATTTAAGCAGGAACCGGGCAGGGGGCGGAGCTACGGTGGACGATCCGGGACGGCGTCCTTCGTCCTAAGGAATGACTAGGAGCAATTGCGCGCGTTTCCAAGGCATTTCTCCCGCATCTGGCGGGAATTCCATGGTATGTCTCCGCGTTCGCCTGTGCTAGACTCGCCCACAAAGGGACAAGTATCCGTGCTGGCCGACGAAGCGAATCGCCGTGACGCGCCTCCCTCGAAGCACTCCGGACTCACTGTTTTGTCGGTGAGCGGCCTGGAAGACGACCACGTCACCCTGGGGCATATCTTCAGCCATTCCAACTGGCGCCTGCGCTCTGCCCGGAACCTCGGCGACGCCTTCGAAGCCCTTCGCACGGAGACCATCTCCGTGGCGATTTGCGAGCGGGACCTTCCTGACGGGACCTGGAAGAACCTGCTCGCCGAGTTGGCGCTTTGCGAAACTCCGCCGGTGTTGGTGGTGAGTTCCCGCATCGCCGACGACTGCTTGTGGGCCGAGGTTCTGAATCTCGGTGGCTGCGACGTGCTGGCCAAGCCCTTTGACGCCAAGGAAGTCGTCTGGGCGGTCAGTATGGCCTGGAACGATTGGAAGAACCGCTCCCGGCAGTCGCAGGGCGCGCTGGTCTGACCGCCCCACGGGTTCCCCCGGTGGCGTTTGACCCGGCCAGCCCGCTCTCCTATACTAATAATGAGTTGCGGGCATCCAAGTACGGTTGTGTGTCCGTGGTTCCGAGCCGGCTTCCATGACAGTCCTATTGACGATTGTTCACATTGTGGTGTCTTTTTTCCTGATCATCGTGGTGCTGCTCCAGAGCGGCAAAGCGGCCGACCTGGCCGGCGCTTTCGGCGGCATGGGTTCGCAGACCGCCTTTGGCCCGCGCGGATCCGCCACCATCCTGTCGAAATCGACCACCATCGCCGCCGCGCTGTTCATGGTGACCTCTCTTACCTTGGCGATTTTCGCCACGCGCACTTCGGGCACGGAGAAGTCGGCCTTCGACAAACAGCGGGGGACTACTTCGCAACCTGCGCCGCTGCCGATGCCGGCGCGGGGGCAGCAGCGCAGCCGGCCGGTTCAGACCACACCGGGTCCGCTGGGACCGCCTTCGATGACCGTGACGCCCCCGGGCGGCGGAACGCCCCAGACGATTCCACTGACGCTCCCGGCGCCGCCATCCCAGGCGAAACCGCCGGCGCCAGCCCAGCAACCAGCCACACCACCCAAGAAGTAGGGGTGAGGAAATGCGGAGGTGGCGGAATTGGCAGACGCACTAGCTTGAGGTGCTAGCGGGAGCAATCCCGTGGGGGTTCAAGTCCCCCTCTCCGCACCAAGTTCAATTTCCCGGCCCGCGGCCCGTGGGAGCCGCCCTTCACACGCGCGAGAACCTTGAGACTGGCGGCTGCGCCTCTACGACCTCTGGTACCTGATCGCGCGCGCCGGCCTGGATTTCGCGCCGGTGGTTCCGGCCATGTGCGACAAGCTCGCATTCCGCGAGAAACCGGCGACCGGCCTCCAACAGGCCATCCTGAACAAGGAAGCCCGCCTGAAGGCTCCTTGGTCGGCACGGTTGGCGCCTCAAATGGCCACTCTGCCGTCCATCGACGAGGTCCTTCATGAGATCCGCCGGGCGCTGCGCCAGGCGGATCTTCCACAGGTCGGGCAGTTTGTATTGATTCGGTTGCGCTGCCGCTACTTGCCCTTCAGCCGCTTCAGCGTTCCGTTCTCGAAGGTGAAGATGTAGTCCATTCGCGCGATCTGGGCGGGCTTCAGGTGCTCGTGGCTGTCCAACAGGACGTGCACGGAGTGGTCATGGTAGGTGAGCTCGAACAGAAACGCTGTGTCGTAGCTGTCGAACACGTCTTGCATCACGTAAATGGTGGATCCCGGCCTGACGGACGGCTGCACCAACGGGATCTGCCGGATGACCGAGGCGGTGAGTTGGTTTTGCGTGTACACCCATTGATTGATCCAGCCCGTGAAGTACGCCGTTGCGGCCCATTGGGCTGCCACGGCACACACGATGAGCGCGCCTTGCGTCACCGCCACCGGTACGCGCCGCAGCGGGCGCAATTTCGCAACGGCTCCGCCGAAGGACAGCAGCAAGCTGGCCCCGAACACCGCCCAGCCGACCAGCGGAATGTAGAGAGAAGCGCCGCCCCTGCCGGGCAGGAAGGTGATCGGCAGCGGGGTGATGAAAATGAAGAACCACATCAGAAAGAGGCGTCTTTGGCGGAGCCCCCAGGCGATCGCAAGCAGCAGCGCGGCCATCAGGATCACGGTTCCGGCGTTGAAGAACCCGTCCCGGATGGATTGGTAAGACAAGGTGTTCATGAAACGGGCGGTCGATTCGAAGTAACGGTGTACAGTGAAGACGGGCCTGTAAGCCTCCGATTTCAGAAACGAATCCGAACCCAGCGCCTTGCCGAGGATGTACACCAAAGTAACCAGGCCCGCGAGCACCGACGTAAAGGCCTCCGTCTTCGCCCATCTCGCCACGCCGGCCGGAGACCAGCGTTCGGGAGGATGCCAGAAGGCCTCGTACAGCAGCAGCAGCACGGGCAAGGACACGGCCATCTCCTTGGACTCGAGCGCCCCGATGTAGAGCAGGAGGAACACGGCAATCCGCCACTTCGTCACCTGGGCGCCGCGCGTGCGGATCGATAGGTAATAGTTGAACGCCAGAAAGTAAAAGGTGAAGCACAGGATGTCGAAAATCAGGCACGGCAGGTAGAGGAGTTGGACCAGTCCCGCATGAAAGGCGAGAGGGAACGCGCACAGCCACCCGGCCAGCCGCGAGCCCGTGACCAGCGTAGCGAAGCGGTACGTCAGAAAGGTGTTCAGCAGAAGCAGGCCAATGGCCACGACGTGATACGGGAGGGCATTCAAGCCAAAGAAATGGTAGAGCACACTGAAGTACACCCCGCCCATCGGACGCTGGTAGGTGGTGAAGAAGAGGACCAGGTTCCGCAGGAGCTGACCCACGC
>JBEKKG010000924.1:0-3318 GCA_050010835.1 Planctomycetota bacterium | reverse complement strand
CAAGGACGCCTTGACCAAGCTTGACCAACTGGCGGGCAACGACTACGACCCGGCCGTGGTGCGGGCGCTGCTGGTCAGCTATCGCCACGGGGAGTTGCGCTCTGCCATGCCCGCGGACAGCGGGCGCGTCGAGATTCCTCCGCTCGAAGCCGTGCCCGAACGTCCCGCGGGGCCGGCTGCTGAGTCCACGCCGGTTGCTGAAGCAGTCCAGGTTCCTGAAACTGCGCCGGCTGACAAAGCTGCGTCCCTTGGCCAAACTCTCCCCATCCCCGACCCCGCGTCCCCCGAGGAAGTCAAACGCAAACCTGGCGAGACAGCCCGCGCGCTGAAACTGAACACGCCGGGCCTCGAACAAGACAAGAAGTGAAGAAAGCACGGGGCTAGTTGACGATGCCGGAGCGCCAGTGGTCAAAAGAGGGTTGGCGGTTGGTTGCCGAGATTGTGCAGCTTCACCGTGGCGGGCACATGGTCGCCGAGATAGCCCGCCGGCTCGGCTGCACGGCCGCTGAAGCAGCGCAGGTCATCCAGACGATAGAGGAACCGCTCGTGGCCACGCCGGCCCCCCCGGCGGCCAAGCCCTGGCCCAAACGGCGGCGGCGCATCCCCATCATTGCCTGGACCCCGCAAGTGCTGCGCGACTTGTGGCACTTGCCTATGGGCAAGTTCCACGCCAAGTACCTGATCGCCTGGCCCGACCTCAAGTCCAAGCACCAGGGGCTTGGCGTGCCCCGGAAACCGCGCGGGAATTTCTCCAAGGCCAGGTTCACGGACCAGATGCTCGCGCTGCTGGGCAAGCGGAGCGACCGGCAGATTGCCCGCGGCTTCCTCTTGAGCAAGCACATCGTAAAGCGGAAGCGCCGCGCCTTGGGGATCTCCTCGTTCATGTCCGGGCGCTCGCCGTGGACGCCGGAGTATTTGACCCTGCTGGGGAAGATCTCCGACACCGAACTCGCCAGGAAGATGGGCCTCAGCAGCTCGAACGTGTGCAGAAAACGGCAGGAACTGGGCATCCAGTTGTGCAGGATTTACTTCAAGTGGACCAAGCGGGACGCCGCGCTGCTGGGCAAGCTGCCGGATCTTGTTATCGCCGAGAGGCTGGGCATCAGCATCGGCCAGGTCATGTGGAAGCGGCAGCAACTCGGGATCCCGCTGCCTCAACGGCGGACGGCGGCGGGCTGGACGCCTGAACAGACGGCCTTGGTTGGCCGGCTGACCGATCTGGAAGCAGCCACGCAACTCGGACTGAGCACGAGCGCGGTGCGAAACAAGAGGCTGCGGCTGGGACTCCCCCCGGCCCGCGTCAAGGAGTGAGAACCACTCAGCCGCGCGTGGAAAAAAAGACCGAAGGTAGCGGTCTGCGCGACGCCTAAGATGATGGTGGAAGCGGCGAGGGGGGAAGAGGGAATGAGGCTCACGGCGCGGCGGCAGGGCGGCCAGTTTCGATGGTCCATTCTTTCCCAAGAGATAAGTGGGGTTTCCCCGGAACCCCCCATGGGATGATCTTTCCACTATTTCCAGAGATAAGTGGGGCGTCCCTGGCACTCGCTGAATAATTGCGGCTTTGTACCGGAGATTCACCGGAGATTCAAGAGATAAGTGGGGTGTCCCCGGAACTCCCGGAACTCAGCGGAACTCAGGTGAGGCTGGGGGCATGGGCCGGGAAGGGTACTGTCCTGATGAATAGGGAAGGGGAAAGAATTGCGTGCGCGTCCCCAGAACTTCCAGAACTTCCAGAACTTCAGGGAAGCCTCTTCCGCGCTCTGGCACGGCATGAACTATGCCGTGGCACCCGCGGAAACGGCGACACGGCTCTGGGACGTCAGCGCAAGGACAAGTCGTTGCTGGCCACCCGCCACTGCGCCAGGGGCAATTCCCACAACCTGCTCTTGCGTTCCCCAGGAACCGCGCTAAACAACGGCGCAAGGCAGAGTTCCAGGAAGTTCCAGGGACTGAAGTTGCAGGCAGTGCGCAACTGACGCAGGCCAGCAGAATAGATGCGTCACGGAGACTCCGGAGACTCCAGGAGCCAGTTCGTAGAATACTCGTTGGCGAGCGCATGGCGCGCTCAGGAGAGGATCAGAACTGTGGCTGGGTCTGCCGTCGCTGTACAAAGCACGTTTGAGTTCATTGGGCAGGAGGTGGAACCCGCCAACGCGAATACTTCTACCTTCACAGGCAATCTTTCACTCCCAGTCCACAGATGGTTCCGGTATTCTGCAGGCTTCTCTGCATTGTGGGTCAGAGACCTGATCGAACAAGAGAAGGCCAAAGGCAGATGCCGTGTCCTCGATCCGTTTGCCGGCTCCGGGACCGTTGCGCTGGAATCCGAACAGAGTGGTGTCGAGTCAATTGGCATTGAAGCACATCCTTTTGTGGCCCGGGTCGCCCGCACCAAGCTTCTCTGGCGTGAGAACAGCAGGGCCTTCAGGGAATATGGGCTGTCCGTTCTCAGCAATGCTAGAGAGTGCGTCGGCGCGACCTGCGACTACCCCAAGCTGATACACAAGTGTTTTCCTGCCGATGTCTTGATGCGCCTCCACTCGTTGCGGGCGGCATGGGAGGCAGTACGGGACGGTTCGCCTTTGTCCGAGCTTGCCTGGCTGGCGCTTGTCTCCGTTCTTCGTGAATGTTCCCCCGTTGGGACCGCACAATGGCAGTATGTCCTTCCTAACAAGAGCAAAGCCAAGTCGGTTGACCCCTATTGCGCTTATGAGGCCAAGGTATATCTCATGTGCGAGGACATGCAGGTGCGGCAGCGCGAGCCTTTGGGTCCGCAGGCGAGGGTTTGTATGGCGGACGCGCGGACTTGTGCTTCTGTTGAGGATGGCTGGGCGGATCTGGTTGTGACCTCGCCACCTTACGCCAACAACTACGACTATGCGGACGCAACCCGCCTGGAGATGAGCTTCCTTGGCGAGGTGGAAGGATGGGGTGATCTTCAGGATTCGATCCGCAAGTATCTAGTGAGATCGTGTACGCAGCACGTTGCTCAGATGGGCTCTGCGGAACAGTTGCTCACGAGTCCTGTCCTCCAACCCATTCGTGAGGAGCTTGTTGCCGTGTATGAGCGGCTCGCCAGTGAAAGAGAACTCCATGGGGGTAAAAAGTGCTATCACCTTATGCTGGCCGCTTACTTCCACGACTTGGCAAACGCCTGGATAGCACTTCGGCGCGTCACCAGCAAAGGCGCATTGGTCTGCTTCGTGATTGGGGACTCGGCCCCATACGGCATCTACGCGCCCGTACACCGCTGGCTTGGGGAACTGGCCGTTGCCGCAGGCTTTAAGTCGTACGCATTCGAGAAAATCAGAGACCGGA
>JBEKKG010000923.1:0-3318 GCA_050010835.1 Planctomycetota bacterium | reverse complement strand
AGCAACCAAGGGAACCGTTGCGCGGACGGGCGGAAGAAAGTGTCGCCGCGCCCCGCCCCGCCGACCTGCGCTTTCACGCTGCCGCGCGCCTATTACAATGCGCTTGTTTTGGGTCTAGTAGGAGGAGCCGTCGCCAGGGACGGGACTTCCCTCCGGGGCTGGGCCTGTTGGAATGACCTCAGGTTTTGCAGCGTCGGGGAGTTTTGGGGACGTGCACGATACTCTTCACTCTTCGCCGTCCGCGGCACCACCACCCTCGCCATGCCTCCCATTGACACGCCACCTGCCTCAAGCCTACTGCTGTTCCCCCTTCTTGCGGCCCAGCGTCGGGTCGAATTGCTCCAGATTCGGGACGAAACTCGTCTTCTTGCGTTCCAGCGGCGGCAGCACTTCCTTGCGGCTGACATCCCCGGCGAACTTGAGCATGTCGCAGAGGACGTTCAGTTCCTGGACGAGGAAAGCGATGCGTTCGGCCTGTTCCTTGGAGGGGGCCTGGTCCAGGTTGCGCTGCACGGCCTGGAGTTCGGCGCTGAGTTCCGCGAAGCGCCGGGTGGCGACTTCCAGGTCGCGGGCGGTCTTCTGGGCCGTGTTGTAGGTCTCGCTTTCCTTGCCGATGTTGTAGATCAGCCAGGGCTTGCGTTTGAGCAGGTTGGTGGCTTCCTCGAAATTCTCCGCGCCCAGGCGCAGGGCCAGGACGAGGCGGCGCAGGTCGGGATAGCTCTCATTGAGCAGGCGGTTGCCGGTGCCCAGCACGTTGTCCAGCTTGCCGGCGCTTTCCTGGAGGCGCACGGCCAGGTCCTTGGCGTTGTGGATCATCACGGGGAAATCGTCTTTGCTCTTGGAAGTGATCTGTTGCACGTCGCTCAGCACCGGCTTGATCTGGCTGCGCACGTCCACCACCGCGGCCTTGGTTTCGTCGGCCAGGCTGCCGACGCGGCCTTCCACGTCCTTGATGGCGTCGTCGGCGGTGGCCAGGGTCTTGGAGACCTGGGGCTGGATGGTGGCGACGGTGTCGCCGATGCGCACGAAGTTCTCGCGGGCGGTGTCGGCCAGGGCATCGGCCTTGTCCCAGGTCTTGGGCAGGCGCTGGTCGGCGAGGGCCACGATCTTCTCGATGTGGTCGGTGATGGTGTCGAAGCGCCGCAGGGACTTGCGCACACTGGCGCGTTCCTCCGGGCCGACCAGGTCGCTGACGGAGCCGAGGATTTCCTTGACCTGCTCCACGGACTTGGCCAGGTCCGAGAAGAAGTCGCCGGAGCGGCCCAGCATGAGGCGTTTGTCCTCGGGGTCCAGGGTCTTGAGGATGCCGGAGGAGATTTCGACGGAGGTGTCGCCCATCAGCGTGGTGCTGATGTGCACCGCGTCATCCACCCGGTAGCGTTCCTTGTCGCCCTCCTGGAGGACTTCGAGCGTGAGCAGGATCATGGTGCGGTTCAGGAGCTTCTTGGCGACATCCTCCTGGAACCTTGCGGGCGGCGTTTCCGCGGGGTTGCGAAGCTGTTTCTGCTCGCGGTCCGTGAGCGGCAAGTTGTCCAGGTCCTTGAGGCCCAGCTCCGGCAGGCGGCTGATGTTCTCCTCAGTCAGATGCAGAATGCTGGTGTCCTTGACGCGGCCGACTTCGACGCCGTTGTAGCGCACCGGCGCGTCGCGGCGCAGCGAGGTCACGGAAGTAAAGACGACCTCGATGTTCTGGCGGCCGCGCATGACGCGCGCCACCTTGCCATAGATGAACAACATGGCGACGAAGACGCCCAGGCACAGGGTCAGAAAGACCCCGGCTTTGACTTCCGCACTGGAGTAACCAGTTGCATTGGACACGGCTCGTTCTCCTTCCACTTCGTACCGCGGGCGTCCCGCCCGCTTTCGTCCTCTTTGCTTTGCCAGCCTCCCACGTGCGGGCGAGACGCCCGCGGTACAACGTCACTTCACTCGCACTTCCTCCAGCCAGGCCTCCTTCTTGCGCACGTAGGGAGGCAGCATGAGCGTCTCGACCTCCGCCTGCACGCCATCCAGCGGCGCGCGCGTGGCGGCCAGGCGGCCGACTGTGGCCGCGGCCTGCACCACGGTCATGGACGCCTGGCCGGGAAGGCGGACCGCCAGCAGCGTGCCGGCGTCCTGCAGCTCCGCGGCGCTTTCGCGGAAGCGGCGCGTGGCAAAAGTCAGGCGGCGGTAAATGTCGAGCGCGGTGTTGTACTCGTATTCACCGGCATCGCGGCCGGACAGCATCAAGTCCTTGTTCTCCAACGCAGCCTGGTTGGCACAGGACAGATTGAAAAGGCTGTTCTTGCCGGCCTCCAACGTGCGTTCCCAGTCGGGCTGGCTCTGCGCATACAGCCAGCCGGCGGTAGTGCGCGAACCTTCGATCTTGAGGGCCAGATTGCCCGGAACGTCGTAGAGCTGGCGCAGCCTTTCGCGCATGTCGTCAAACTCAGGCCCGGACTTCTTGACCACGCCGGCCACGTCCTCGCGGATGGGTTTGAAGCCGGTGGTGAACTCATTGCTGGCCGCCTGGAATTCAGTTTGCGCGCCGCCGAGGCGGTCCTGAATAACAGACAGGCTGTCCTTCAGCCGCGTGGCGGTGTTCTCGGCCTGGGGGCGGACTTTGTCGGGAAAAACACTGGCCTCGTCGAGGGTCAGCTTCACACGTTCCTTCAGGCTGTCCAGGCGCTTGAAGGTCCCCTCAGTGCGCCCGCTGGCGGTGCTGGCCAGGTGGTCGAGGCGGGTGGCAATGGGGCTCAGGCGCGCCTGCGCCCGCACAAAGCTCTTCCGCTCCGGCGCTCCGACGACATCGGTGACGCTGGAGAGGATCTCCTTCACTTCACCCATGCTCTTGGCCAGGTTGCTGAAGAAGTCGCCGGAGGTCCCCAGCAGCATGCCTTTGGAGCCCGGGACGTTCACCGAGCCGCTGCCGGAGATCAGCTCCACGGCCGTGTCGCCCAGCACGGCCGTAACGATGCGCACCTGGTCGTCGAGGCGGTAGCGCTTGACGTCCCCTTCCTGCAGCACGTCCAGGCAAAGCTGGATCATGGTGCGGCCCTGGAGGGCGGCGCGGCACCTGGCGGGAAAGTCCTCATCGCTCACGCCGCGCAATTCGCGCTTCAGCGCCTCCGGGCGCAAGGGCAGGTCGTCGAGCTGCCGTTTGTTGAGTTCCGGGAGGCAGGCGATGGTTTCATCGTCGAGATGCAGGATGCGCATGCCTTTGACGCGCCCGACCTCGACCCCGTTGTAGCGCACGGGAGCGTCCAGCCGCAACGCGCCCGCGTTGTCGAAGACCACCAGGATTTCCTGGTGTTCGCGCCAGAGCGGCCCCACGCGGCT
>JBEKKG010000922.1:0-3319 GCA_050010835.1 Planctomycetota bacterium | reverse complement strand
TCTGCCCGTTTGAAGGCCTGGATGGCGTCCACGCGGCTTTGGTTGAGCCGCGCGGCGGGCAGGCCGTAACGGAACACCGAGTAGAAAAAGAAGCACACGCCAAGGAACAGGAGCAGGCCGTCCATCTCCTTCGCCCACCCCGGGAGCATGGGCAGCCCCACCAGCAACACGAGCACCCAGACAATTGCCAGCCCCCCCAGGCCGAAGAAAGCGAAGAGCAGCTTCTGGAACCTGGAGTCGAAGGCCCGGCGGACATATTCCTGCCCCTGCCGAACCAACTCTTTCTCTCCCTCTGCACTGCGCTGCGGCGCCAGGAGGCGCATGCGGCCTCCCGAAAGGTCCGCCTCCAGGATCGCCGGGTCGGACTCCCCAACAGGCCACCACTTTCCTTGAGCTGTGGGCAAGAGCCACAAAAAGGCCCCCGCAGTTTGTGGTGCAGGCGTCCCGCCTGCAGTTTGTACCGCAGGCGTCCCGCCTGCACTTTGTACCGCAGGCGTCCCGCCTGCAGTTTGTAGCGCAGGCGTCCCGCCTGCAGTTTGTGGCGCAGGCGTCCCGCCTGCAGTTTGTGGCGCAGGCGTCCCGCCTGCAGTTTGTAGCGCAGGCGTCTCGCCTGCAGTTTGTAGCGCAGGCGTCTCGCCTGCAACGGCCGGCGGGACGCCGGCGCTCCCAACGGCCGGCGGGACGCCGGCGCTCCCAGCGGCGGGCGGGACGCCCGCGGTACGTTCCGGTTCTTCGCGCTCGCGGCGCGGAGGGTTGGCCTGTCGCTCCATTTGGCTCATGGTTGTGCGTACACGCGCGGGTCAATCTCCTGGAAGATGCTGTCCAGCCCTTCCAGTTGGCTGATCCAGGGTTCTTCGAGACGGTCCTCGAGCAGTTGCAGGTACAGCCCGTTGAAGCGGTGCAGGTGATCGCGGGTGCGCTTCTCCGCGTAAGCCACCATGGTGCCGGTGGTCATGATGAAAGCCCAGTCGCTGGATTGCGCCAGCAACAACTCGCGCGCGGCCTGCTTGAGCGCGCGTTCCTGAAGCGGGTTGGGGAGGGGGAAGCGGCGCGCCAGCTCGATCATGTGCAACTCGGCCGCGTGCAAGTGCCGGTAGACCCAATCGTTGGTGCCGTTCAGCCAGACCTCGAAATAACCCTTGTCGCCCCAGGAACTCGCGCTCGGCTCCAGCACCTGGAGGCGGCGGAATTTTTCCAGGAAACGCGGCGGGGTGGTCAGGGCCACCTCGGTCTGGTCATAGGCGAGCTTGCGCATCAGGAAGTCGAGGAACTGCGGGCCCTCGAACCACCAGTGTCCGAAAAGCTCCGCGTCATAGGGCGCCACGATGCACGGCTCGGCCCGCATCACGCCTTTCAACCACTGCGCCTGTTTCTGCCGGTTGAACATGAAGTTGCCCGCGTGGGCGGCGGCCTTTTCCGTGGCGTTGTGTGGAACGTAGGGCTGCTTGTCGGAGAGGCCCACCTTGCCGGTGATGCGATAGTACTTGATCCCGATGTTGCGCCGCACGCCGTCCCTGTGGAGGTACGGTTGGACGTAAGAGTACTCGCCGTCGTAACCCAGGTCGCGGTAGAACTCGCGGTAGTCGTAGTCTCCCGGGTAGCCTTCCTCGCTGGACCACACTTGTTTGCTGCTTTCCGCGTCGCGCGCGAAGGCCGCCACGCCGCTGGGGCAGTAGACGGGGCGAAAGGGGCCGTAGCGCGGGCGCGGTGTGCCGAAGGCCAGGCCGTGCGTGTCAATGAAGAAGAACTCGATGCCCGCTTCGCGCAGGCAGTGGTCCAGCCCCGGCGCATAGGCGCATTCCGGCAGCCACATGCCGCGCGGCGCGCGCCCGAAATGCTTGCGGTAGTTGGCCACGGCCACCTGGATCTGGGCGCGCACGCAGGTCTCGGTCAGCATCAGCGGCAGGAAGCCGTGCGTGGCGCCGCAGGTGATGACTTCGAGGAAGCCCCGGTCCTGATAGTGGCGGAAGGCATTGACCAGGTTCCGGCCCCACTTGCGCTCAAACATCTCGCGGCACTCGGCGAAGCGCTGCCGGTACATCTGCGCGCCGGCCGCGAACGGCGTGCCGGCCAGGCGCGGCACCTCCAGCTCCGCCAACTCCTGGAGCCGCACCAGCCGGCTCAGATAGCGGCCCTGGAGCAGCGGGTCGGCCAGCATTTCGCAGAGCGGGGGCGTGAGGCTCATGGTGAAGCAGGCCTGGACGCGGTCGCGTTCAAAGCCTTCCAGCATCACCAGCAAGGGGATGTACGTTTCGGAGATCGCTTCGTACAGCCAGTCTTCCTCAAGGAACTCCGCGTGCTCGGGGTGCCGCACGAAGGGCAGATGGGCATGCAGCACCAGCGCAAGGTAACCGAGGGGGGCGGCGTCGGGCATGAACGGGTCCTCACTTCCTTACACGAACGGCATGCCCTTGGGCACGACCACGATGCCGTTTTCGGTGACGGTAAAGCGCGCCCGGTCGGCCTCGGGGTCGAAGCCGATCTTGGCGCCTTCCGGGACATGCACGCCCTTGTCAATGATGGCGCGCCGCACCTGGGCGTGCCGCGCGATTTCGACACCTTCCATCAGGATGCACTCTTTCACGTAACTGTAGCTGTTGACGCGCACCTGGGGCGCCAGCACCGAGTGCTCCACCGTTCCGCCGGAGATGATGACCCCGGGCGAAACCAGGCTGTCCAGCGCCTGGCCGCGGCGCGCGGCCTGCTCGCCGGAGCGCTCGGAAAAGACGAACTTGGCCGGCGGGAACTGCTCATGGTAAGTGCGCACGGGCCAGCTCAAATCGTACAAGTTGAATAACGGCGTCACCGCGGTCAGGTCCATGTTGGCTTCGTAGTAACCGTCTATGGTGCCCACGTCGCGCCAGTAGGCCTCCTCTTTCTTGTTCTCATCTTTGAAGGGGTAGGCGTACACCCGCGCGCCGTCGCGCACCATCTCGGGGACGATGTTCTTGCCGAAGTCGTGCGCGGTGTCTTTGCGCGCATCGGCAGAGAGGCGGCGCACCAGCGCCTGGGTGCTGAACACGTAAACGCCCATGCTGGCAAAACAATGCTCCGGGTCGTTGGGCAGCGTGGACGGGTTTTCCTTGGGTTTCTCCTGGAAATCCTGGACGCGGTTCTCCGCGTCCACGACAGCCACGCCGAGCTGGCTGGCCTGGGACTTGGGCACACTGACGCACGAGACCGTCAATTCCGCATTGTGCGCCACATGGTAGCGGACCATCTCGGCATAGTTCATCTTGTAGATGTGGTCGCCGGCCAGGAGCAGCACGTACTCGGGCTTCTCCCGCTCCAGCGTATAGATATTCTGGTAGATGGCATC
>JBEKKG010000921.1:0-3321 GCA_050010835.1 Planctomycetota bacterium | reverse complement strand
GGAAGGCGCCGGCGGCACGTTGCGTTTCGATTCTCCCGGCGTCGTGCTCCCGCCCATAAAGGACTATGCGGCCCAGGCCGAGCTGGCCGTGGACCAGGTGGAAAAGAGCCGGTCGGTGGCGCGCGCCCTCGTGGGCGCGATCAAGCAGGCGCGCTGGGGCTTCACCTGGAGCACGGACGGCACGCTGCGGATTGGCGCCCGCACGGACGGCCGGGTGCAGACCAGCTTTCAGGACTGGTTGAAGGAGCCTGCCAATGCCGGGAACTGGCGCAAGAAAACAATGGAGATGCTGACCAACTTCATCGAACAGGACCTGGGCTTGCGGGCGCAGACTGTGGACCGTGAAATCCTGCTGTGCTTCACTCCTCAGGATTCCAGCCTGCCGCTCTGTCCGGCCGCGCTGCACCCCCCGCGTTCAGCCCCCGAGGTGCGCTCCCATGCAGCGGGCAAGGCCGAACTGAGCTACAAGAGGCTGGCCCCGGCGAAAGAGGGCACGTCTATCGTCATTCCGAGCCTCGCCACCGAGGTGCATGCCTGTTTCCAGAAGGTCACCACCACAAGCGGCCGCGCAGTGCATGACACCAAAATGCGCATGCTCGACTCCCTGGATGAGGAGTATGAGGCTGAACTCCTGTATACGTCCGGTGTTGACACCTTGCGCCAGGAGTTGCAGGTTGAGTACCATCTTAAACGTCTGGCGCCCCAGATCATCCAGCGGGAGTAAGTTTGCTTTGCAGCCTGCCCCGGTGTAAATTCAGGCGCCTGTGGTTTTGCCCCGTTCTCAACGCGGAGTGCGTAGCGCGGCGGAGCCGCAACCAAAGGCGGCGACAGGTGGCAAGTGGCAAGAGGAAGGTCCGCGCGCATGTTGTGCCCTGGCATGACTCCCCTGCTTCCCATAGCTCCCATTAGACGTGCCGGGGCGCGTGTTGTGCCATGTGAGTCGAACCAGCCTTGGGAAAGACAGACAGGAAGAGGGAAATGAACAGACCGACCAGCGATTTGATGATCTCCATCTCCGGGGTGCGAGGCATTGTGGGCCGCAGTTTGACCCCTGACTTGCTGGTGCGGCTGGGTGAAGCTTTTGGCACTTACATGCGCTCCGGGCATATCGTGGTCGGCCGCGATACGCGCGTCTCCGGCGAGATGGTCAAGTGCGCGCTGTTCGGCGGGTTGCTCTCGACCGGCTGCGCCATCGTGGATCTCGGTGTGGTCTCGACGCCGACCACCACGCTCATGATCGAGGAACTGGGGGCCGACGGCGGGGTGGTCATCTCCGCCAGCCACAACCCGGTGGAATGGAATGCGCTGAAGTTCTTTCGCAGCGACGGGGTGTACCTCAATGCCGCGGAGGGGGAAGACTTCCTGGAGATCTACCATTCCGGCGATTTCGTGCGCAAGCCCTGGGACGAACTGAAGACGATTGAGTTCGTGTCCGACGCGGAGGCCCACCATGTGGAGCGGGTGCTTTCCATTCTGGACGTGCCCCTGATCCAGGCGCGCAAGTTCCGCGTGGCCCTCGACTGCTGCAACGGCGCCGGCGTGGGCGTGTCTTTGCGCCTGCTGCGCGCGCTCGGTTGCAGAGTGGAGCCGATCCACTGCACGCCGGACGGCCTCTTCCCCCACACGCCGGAGCCGAATTTCATCAACCTCCAGGACCTGTGCCGCTTCACCAAGGAACGCGGGGCGGACATCGGTTTCGCCACCGACCCGGATGGCGACCGCATCGCCGTGGTTTCCGAGGAGGGCGAGTTCCTGGGCGAGGAACTGACGCTGGCCCTGGCCGCCCAGTACGTGCTTGCCCGCTGCCCCAATAAGGGCCTGCCCGTGGTGATCAACATGTCCACCAGCCGCGTGACCGAAGACGTGGCGCGGGCCGCCGGCAGCGAGGTCATCCGCACGGCCGTGGGCGAGGTCAACGTGGCCGAGAAGATGGAAGCGGTCAAGGCCGTCATTGGCGGGGAAGGCAACGGCGGGGTGATTGATCCGCGCGTGCACTATGGGCGCGACGCCATCGTGGGCATGGGGCTGATCCTGGAGCTGTTGGCCCGCTCCGGCCAGCGCTGCGGCCAGGCCGCCGCCGCCTTGCCCCGCTACTTCATGCTCAAGACCAAGCTGGAGTGCCCCAGCGCGCACAGCCGCGAGATCATCCGCGCGCTCAGGACTGACGTCCCGGCGGCGCGGACCAATGTCGAGGATGGCCTGCGCCTGGACTGGGAAGACCGTTGGGTGCATTTGCGCGCCAGCAACACCGAACCCGTCATGCGCATCATTGCGGAGGCCCGCACGCAGGAAGCCGTGCAGGCGCTCGTGGATGAGTACGCGGCGCGCGTGCGGGCGATGCTGGAGCTTCAGAGCGCGCGAGTCTGAACCGCGCAGGACATTTACCCTCTCCCCTGTGGGGAGAGGGTGGCGCTTTAGCGCCGGGTGAGGGGGCCACTGCATGCTCGTCGTCGCCCCCTCACCCCGCGTTCGCTTCGCTCTCGTCGGCCCTCTCCCCACGGGGGAGAGGATAAACTGATACATGCGGCTGGAACCCGAACATGTGCGGCATCGTTGGTTATACCGGGCCTGAAGATGCGTGTGCCATAGTCTTGAGCGGCCTGCGCAAACTTGAGTATCGCGGCTACGATTCGGCGGGCCTGGCTTTCCTGGACGGCGCCCAGTTGCAGGTTGTCCGCGCTCTCGGCCGCGTTGAGGCCCTGGCTGAAAAGCTGGCGAAGTTGAGCCGCACCCAATCCTCGACGGTGCAAACCGCCATCGGCCATACCCGGTGGGCCACTCATGGCCGCCCCAACGAGCTCAACGCCCATCCGCATCGCGACCTCTCGGGCCGCATCGCCCTCGTACACAACGGCATCATTGAGAATTACGCGGCTTTGCGCCAGGAACTGCTGGCCGGCGGCGCCAGGTTCCTTTCGGAGACCGATACGGAAGTCGCAGCCGTCCTGATCGGATCGAGTTCTCTAAGCTCCGCGACGAGTTTGGGCTGGGCTTCGGAGATTTCTTGGATGGTTGGCACAGCTTCTCAGTCTTAGGGGCAGATACCATCTTGCTCGTTGTCTTCTCGATGCCGCTCAGAGCAAATGGCGCGGCATTTCTCAGCACTCAGCGACAGTACTTTGGCCTTTTCTTGTGGCTCTCCGAGAATTGCATTCTTACTGTAGCTTTTGCCTTCAATCCAAGCCACAAAGCGATCCACAAATTCATCGTTGGCCCGTGATTTGTGCCCTTGAGTTTGCTGGACAATTGGCATCAAACTTCTCGGTAGTGCAATTGGCTGATCGCCGAAATAGTAGAAATGCCTGGAGAGGAGTACGTTCT
>JBEKKG010000920.1:0-3323 GCA_050010835.1 Planctomycetota bacterium | reverse complement strand
CATCCACGACCCTGCCCCAGACCTCGCTGACCCCCGGCAGCTTGAACTGCGGGTTGAAGCGCACGCTGATCCGGCTCTTGTCATCCGGCCGCACCGCGTTCAGTTCCTGCCGCTCGTAGTAGTGGCGCGCGCCCAAGGCATGGTGCACCTCCAACTCTGCATACCCGCTGAACGGCTCGGGCTTCAGCCGCAACAGTTCAATGGTGAAATCGAGCTTGGTGTCCGGGCCGTAAACCGGGTTCTTCACGCCGCGGGTGGCGCCGAGTTCGTTGCCGGCGGGGTCGTCGGAGCTGCGCACGTTGAAGGCCACGTCGCCGGCAAAGCTCGGGAGGGGCCTGGCGGATGCGATCGCGAAATCGAACGTGTTGGCGGCGAACCCCTTCGTGTCAAAGGCGATGGCAGGCCGTTCCTTGCCGGCGGGGTCCTGCATCACGCCGGCCCAACACGGGGACGTGATGGCGAGCGACGCGCCGCTCTTGTGGGTGCAGGTTGTGGCCTTGCCGCCGCCCCGTGCGGTCACATCGCTGCTGAGGAAAAGAATCAGCTTCTCGTCCTCAGGGCCGTTGTAGCCGGCATAGAGCTGAAAGCCGATGGCGTCCGCGTTGGGAGTAATCTTGATCAGATACAGCCCATCGCTGACAGCGCCCGTCCGGCCCACCAGGCGGTCATGCGACAGGTTCGAGTGGTCCGGGAAAGCCGTCACGAACTGCCCGCCCTTCTGAAAGACAACGGCACTCAGGAATTCGGCGGACTTGATCCGCAGCGAAACCCAGCCGCGCCCGTCCTCACTGCGGACGGACCAATCGTCTGCGGCAAAGGACAAGCCCGCTCCCGAATCCTTGAAGTAGCCCTTGATCGGTGGTTCCTCGCCCCAGGCGGCGGCACCGAGCAAATGCGAAAACGCGAACGAGAGGATGACGCCGTTTTTCATGGGCATGTTGATTCTGCCGAAGAGTCTTGCAAAAGGCAAAGGCCGATTTACGCTCAGCTTAGAGCCGCTCTGGAACCTTGGTTGAGCGGCTCTCCGTCACGCTGCTGCTCGTGCCGGTTGGGGGATTAATTGCAACCCGAATGCCAAGGACAAGCCTTCCTGGAGCGAGGGAACAATGAAGGCGACCAGACTGACTCTTGGGTTCTGCCTGTGCATGTCCTTGTTCGCAGCGGAGGCGCCAGCGCCGGCAACGCCGGAACTTGCGGCAGACAAGGCTGAAAAGGCCGAGAAGCCGGACAAGTCGCGGTACAACCTGTTCAATCCCGTTCCCAAGGACCAGATGCGGGAGATGGATCTTGACCGGCCGGACAAGACCAATTCGCCTACGACCATAGACGCGGGGCACTTTCAACTTGAGAGCACGTTGGCGGAGTATTTCCGGGAACGCGACGCCGCCAGTCACACACGCACCGCGGGTTGGGATTTCGGCCTGCCCAACATGCGTCTCGGCGTGCTAAACGACCTGGAACTCAACACCTCGCTTAACTACTGCTACACCGAAGAACGCACCGTTGACGGCGCAACCGGCCAAGTGTCGCACCAGCGCGGCCTGGGCGATACCGTAGTGGGCGGAAAATACAATTTCTTCGGCAACGATGGCGAAGACCATCTTTTGAAAACCGCCCTGGCCATCCAACCACAATTCAAAATCCCGACCGCACACGATGGTCTTGGGAACGGCAAGCCCGAACTCCTCGCCATTATTCCTTTCTCGCTTACGCTTCCCAAAGAGTTTTCGCTTGCACTGCAACCCACTCCAGGCTGGGAGCGGAGTTCTGCGAATACCGGTTATGTGACCAGTTTCCAGAGCACTGTTGAGCTCAGTCATCCGCTTGTCAAGAATCTGGATGCCTACGTCGAGCACTGGTTTCGGGTCACCACCGAAAAACACCAAAAAGGCCAGAACACGCTGGATTTTGGAACCATATACCATTTGACTCACAACTTGACGGTTGATACAGCCGTTAACCTGGGCCTCAATCAGGCCTCGCGCCGTGTGGAGTGGATCACGGGCGTCACTCTCCGCTTCTAGCCTGCATTCTTCACCACCAGGCTATCCCCGCTCCCGCAGCGTGCGGCCCAGGTCCTCAATCAGCGCAGTGTCGGGCGGGGCGTAGGGACGGAACTTCTCCACTGAGCCATTCTGCGCCGAGAAAAGCAGCGCGTTATACAAACCCAGGCGGTTGGCGGCGGGGGAGTCAATGAGTTCCGTGGAATCATTGGCGCTCATCTGGAACAGGACGCGCATCTCGAATTCGCGCAGCGTCTTCCTGGAAATAGTGCGGTTCAGATTGGCCAGCTTGTCACACCAGACAATGGAGTGCATATCCTGGTTGGGGCCCTCGGTCAGGAGGTGCACAAACCCTTCGGACGGTGAAGGGCCGCCCTCAGTGCTGCTGCTGGAAAAAGCAAACTCATCGGCCTCGCGCAACATGCGGAATCTCTCCAGGCCCAGCACCAGGAGGTAGTGCTGGCAGTCCAACGGCGCAGTCCCGTCGTGGCGGCCCTGCAGCACGGCCTTCAGTTCCTCGACAACACGCGGCACATCGCGGTACTCGGCAATCTCGATCTTGTTGGGCAGTGCCGCCGCCAGGGCCGCCAAACGTTCCCGCGCGCCGGAATCAGGCTCCATGCCATCCAGCACGTGGATGCGGATGCTCTCCGGCCGTGCCGCGGCCGCCAGGCACAGGAGCGCGGCGCAGCAGGTGGAAATCTGCGCGTCGCCGCGCTCGCCGACCACCAGCAGATTGCTGCCGGCCTGGCGGAGGAACCTGGCTTCGGTCGGCCCCTTGATGGCGTTGGCGTCGCCCAGCCAAACCCGGACTGCGCTTTCCGCCGCCGCAGGTTTCCGCGCGGCCTGTTCCTTGAGCAGCAGGTTGTTCCGCAACTCGGCAAAATCGTTCCCCTCAAATACAACCAGGGGCTGCGCCGGTTGTGCGTTTTCCCGCGCAACCTTCTGCTCCAGCACTTTAAGATAGGGTTCCTGTGCTCCCGAGGGGAAAAAGACTGCCTGGAAGGGGTTGTTGCCCTCCACCAGCCCCGACTGGTCGTTGTAAATGGCTTCGCCGGGCCGGGAAAGGAGGGAGGCCGCAGCGTTGTCGTCGCTGAGGACGAGATAGGAGTCTGCTTCGTTGCATTGCAGCGCAATGCGCACCGCGACCTGCCCCAGCGTGCTCTTGGCCAGGCTGTAAGTGCCGCCCAGGGTCTGGGTTCCTAAAATGACGTGGATGCCAAAGGCGCGCCCCTGCCGGACAATGCGGTCGAAGAGCAGCGCCGCCTCTTGGGACACGCCATCCTCGTCGGTGAAGAACTCCTGGAATTCGTCTATGAT
>JBEKKG010000919.1:0-3326 GCA_050010835.1 Planctomycetota bacterium | reverse complement strand
AGCCGCCCAGTTGCGTGGCGCCGTTGGAAGCGTGGACGGCGGGTTCGGGTTGGGGGGGTGGGGTTGGGGGTTGAACGGTGAGAGGTGGGCCGTAGTCCGAAAGGTCTAGCGCAACACGGAAGCCGACGGAGTCGTCCCGGTTGCCGGGGTCCCACGGGCGCCGGAAGGCCGAGAGGCACTCGCCCGGCGCACCGACGAAGGCGCCGGCCCGCAAGACACGTTCCTTTCCCGTAGTCGGACCCGGAGGATCCGCCGGCACTGATTCTGCATAGTACTTATCTCCAAACCAATCCTCACACCATTCCCTCACGTTGCCGTGCATGTCGTAAAGCCCCCAAGCGTTCGGGGCCTTCTTGCCCACGGGATGCGTTTTGGTCCCGGAATTCCTGCCATACCAACCGGCCTTGTCCAGCGCAGCTTCTCCCTGGCCGGTGTTGTATTCCGTCGTTGTGCCCGCGCGGCACGCGTATTCCCATTGGGCTTCGGTGGGAAGCTTGAAGCGGCGACCTGTGAGCTTGCTCGCGGTCTTGCAGAATCCCTGCGCATCTTCCCATGACACCTTATTCACAGGCGAGTCCTGGCCTTTCCAACTGCTCGGGTTTGTGCCCACGACTTTCTCATATTGCGCCTGGGTCACCACGTACTTGCCCAGGTAAAAGGGCTTGGTGATCTTCACTGGATGCACAGGCACGGCCACGCCCTTTTCGCCCATCTGGAATTCGCCCGCCGGGATAAGCGCAAAATCCATCTTCACGCCGCCGCCCAGGTCGAGCGACATTACCTTGGGCAAGGCACCGGCGTCCGGCTGGGCGGGTGAGGTTGGGGGTTGAAGGGCAACGGGTGCCGCGGCGGCCGGCACGTCCAGCGCAACGCGGAACCCGACGTCAGCGTTCCGGACACCAGGAGTGTACCAGTGGCGGCGGGCTGCGCGGCACCAGACCGGGCCGTAATTCCAGGCGCCGCCGCGCACCACACGATCATCCCCGTTGGCCGGGCCTTTCGGGTCAACGGGCGGCGAATCGGCGTAATACTCGTCGTTGAAGTAGTCCTGGACCCACTGCCACACGTTGCCGTGCATGTCGTACAGGCCCCAGGCGTTGGGTTTCTTCTGCCCTACGGGGTTGGTATGCTCCCCTGAATTCTCATTGAACCACGCTGCCTGCTCGAGGTCCGAGCCCTTGTCGCCAAGGTTGAACTTCGTCCTTGTGCCCGCCCGGCAAGCATATTCCCATTCCGCCTCCGTTGGCAAGCGCACGGTCTTCCCCGCCTTCTGACTCACCACCTTGCAGAACTCCTGTGCCTCGTTCCATCGCACCTGCTCTACCGGGTTCTTCGGCGCCTTGAACTTTGCTGGATTCTTGCGAATCACTGCCTCGTACTGCTCCTGCGTCACCACGAACTTCCCCAGGTAGAACGGTTTGCTGATCTTGACCTTGTGGGCGGGCTTCTCTTCGTTGCCGCCTTCGTTGTCCGACCCCATCGTGAACTCGCCCGCGGGCACCAGAACCATCTCCATCTTAACGCCACCGCCCAGATCGAGCGCCATTTCCTTGGGCAAGGCGCCGGCGTCCGGCTGGGCGGCAGCGGCGTCGGCGTCCGGCGTGGACGGTATGGACGGTATGGACGGAGCAGACGACGTGGAAACCGCCTGGTTGCCTGATTTGTCCCCGCCGCCGCCCTGCATCAGCGCCAGCACCAGAATCAGCACACCCAGAGCCAACGCGCCAATGGCGATGTACCGCATTTTGCCAAATTGCGGTTTCCGCAATCCGGCGGAATGCGGGACGTGGCGCAATCCTCCGGATTGCGGGACCACCGTGTCCGCGACTTCGATTGGCTTGGTCCCGCGCCGCGCAACCCCCTCACCCCGGTCTCGCTTCGCTCGCTCGGCCCTCCCCCTGCCCCCTCCCGCAAGGGGAGGGGGAACACGCCGCGGCGCACGCAAGGCAATCGTGCTCCGCGCCGCATCCACTCCGGCGCTCGCAGGCATCCGCCCCTGCTTCAGCAGCGCCAGGTCCGCGAGCAGCTCGGCGCAATCGCGGTAGCGGTCCGCCACGTCCTTGGCCATCATCTTCTGGATGACCTGCACGATGCCGTCGGGGATGTCCTCGCGGAGGTCCTGCGGGTTGGGCAACTGCTCGCTGAGGTGCTTCATCATCACCACGCCCGCCGTCGGTCCGGAAAACGGCGTCTGGCCGGTGACGAGGTGGTAGAACGTCGCGCCCAAGGAGTAAATGTCCGTGCGGCCGTCAATGCTCTTCTCCCCGCGGGCCTGTTCGGGGGAGATGTAGTGCGCCGTGCCCATGACCACGCCGGTTTGAGTGTAGAACGACTGCTGCTCCTCGCTGATGTTCTTGGAGAGGCCGAGGTCCAGGATCTTCGCGACGCCTTTCTCACCGCTGGGCCTGGTGATGGAACCCGAGGGGTCGTCAGCGATGAAGACGTTGTCCGGCTTGATGTCGCGGTGGATGATGCCGTTGTTGTGCGCGTGCTCCAGGCCGCGCGCGACCTGCGTCACGATGTCCAGTGCCACGTCCCAGGGCAGCGCCTGCTCGCGCTCCAGCAATTTGCCGAGCGTCTCGCCCTGGCAGTACTCCATCGTGTAGTACTGCTTGCCGGCTTCTTCGCCGATAACGTAGGCGGCGACGATGTTGGGATGGTTGAGCTTGCCGGCAGCCTTGGCTTCGCGGCGGAAGCGCGTGAGGAACGTCGGGTCCGTCGCGTATCTATCCTGGAGGACTTTAAGAGCCACTTGGCGCTGCGCCATAGTGTCCTCGGCCAGGAAGACCGTGCCCATCGCGCCGCCGCCGAGTTTGCGCAAGAGCTTGTACTGGCCCAGGTTCTGCTCCGCCTGCTCCTCGCTGCGCAGTTTCTCCTCGATGTTCTCCCGGATGGCCGGCGTGAGGACGCCGCGCTGCACCAGCAGGTCCGCCAAGGTCAGGGCAGCGCCTTTGGCTGCGGCCGCGGTTTGGGCATCGCGCGCCGCCGCAATGTCTTCGGCCCGCGCGATCCCAGCCTTGATCACGTGGCGCGCGAAGGCCTCGTCCGATACCTTGCTGGCCATGGTTTCTTCAGGCTCTCATTCAACGCAGAGGACACAGAGAACACAGAGGAAAAAACATTGGAAACAACAGCAAATCCTCTCCTACAAACCCCTCTGCGTCCTCTGTGCCCTCTGTGTTTAGAAATCCGTCACTTTCCGGGCGTAAGGACTTTCGGTTCCTCCGGCCGCTTCTCTTCGTAGATGGTCGGTTCCTGGGCGGTCTTCTTGTGCTGTTCGTCCTGCCACCAGCGGCGCCAGACTTCGACGGCCTGGGCGCGGGCGA
>JBEKKG010000918.1:0-3330 GCA_050010835.1 Planctomycetota bacterium | reverse complement strand
TGGGGACGCGCATGCTCTATCCGCGCCTGCCGCTGCCGGGTTTCGCCAAGACGCAACTGGCCGCGGAAGTCGAGCGCGCCATTGACAACCCTGTCGGCATGGACCCGTTGCGCGCTTATCTGAAGCCCGGGATGAAAGTAACCATCGCCTTCGACGACATCTCCCTCTCGCTGCCCCAGCAGCAGGCCCCGGACTGCCGGCAGACCATCCTGGAAGTGCTGCTCGACCGGCTTGCCGCCGCGGGCGTGGAGGACATCCATCTGGTCGTCGCGGTCTGCCTGCACCGGCACATGCACGACTGGGAAGTGCGCGACCTCGTCGGGCGCAGGATTTACAACGCGCACTGGCACAAGCGCACGCTCTACAACTACGACGCCGAAGACAAGGATGATAACCTGGTGCTCGGCCACACCGAGCAGAATGAGATCGTCGAAATCCACAAGCGTTCGGCGACGTCGGACCTGCTCATTTACGTCAACCTGAACCTGGTGGCGCTCAACGGCGGGCACAAGTCCGTGGGCGTCGGCCTGGGCACGTACCGCTGCGTGCGCGCGCACCACAACATCGAGCACAACATCGCCTCGCGCAGCTTCAACGACCCGCCGCACAGCAAGCTGCACCAGACCATGGACCGCATCGGCCGTTACGTCGAGCAGCACGTGAAGATCTTCCACATCGAGACCACGGTCAACACGGACACTTTCCCGCATATCCTGGGCTACATGCAGAAGCCGGAGAGAAACTGGTCCCTCCTGGACAAGCTCAGCGCCCGCATCAACAAACACTTCCTGGACTGCTCGCCGCTGGCCTTGAACCGCCAAATCTTCTTTGCCACGCGCTCTCCATACCTGGTGACGAGCATCCAGGCGGGAGCGGCGGAGCCGGTGCACGAACTGACGCTCAAGAACCTCTACCAGCAGCAGCTCGTCGAGCTGACGGGCCAGTCCGACATCGCGGTGCTGCCGATCCCGTACATCATGCCCTACAGCGTACACTCGGTGATGAACCCCATCCTGGTCTACTCGATGGGACTGGGCTACATGTTCAACTTCTACAGGAACAAGCCCCTCGTCAAACCGGGCGGGACGGTGGTCTTCACTCATCCTCTGGAGAACAAGTTCGATCCGGTACACCACCCCAGCTACAGCGAGCTTTTCGAGAAGCTGCGCGAAACGCGCGACCCGTTCGAGGTGGACAAACGCTGGGCGGATTACCTGGCCCACAAGGAGGAGTACATCCAGGCTTACCGCTTCCGCAACGCGTACCACGGCTTTCATCCGATCTCCATGTGGAACTGGGGCGCGCACGGGACGCAGCACTGCGGCCAGGTCATCACTGTGAATCCCACCAGCCCGGAAGCCGCCGCGCGCCTGGGCTGGCAGACCGCGCCCACGGTTGAGGCGGCCCTTGAAATGGCCCGCAGCCGCCTGGGCCAGAGCGCCACGATCAGCGTGGCCCACTGTCCGCCAATAGCTATGTGGCACGTCCTCTGATTGCGGATTTTGGATTGCGGATTGCGGATTGAACAGCCCCCCAATCTAACGTTCAATATCTAAAATCGAAAAATCCAAGACTGCCGTTTTGTCTTTCAGGTCCCTGCGCAGGAGGTAGCGTATCTCACCCACCGTTATCTGGCAGACCAGCTTCTCGTCGCCAGGTTTGTAGGCCTGCCCGGCGCCGTTGGTTGGAGGTTTCGCCACACATGAGGGCGGCGCGTCGCCGGCGTAGGGGATCAGCAAAGCCGCGAAGACGGGCTTGTCGTCCAGGTTGTAGGCAAAGGCCGACCGCGGTTCCTTCTGGCGGTATTGAAAAGCCACTTGCCCGGTTTCTTTCTCAGCGTTGAAGCCCTCAAGGATGGGCTTGAAGAACAGGCGGGCCTGGCCGCGCCCTTTGAGCGCTATCGAGCCGTCCGCGGCCAGCTCAGCCTCCGGCGGGCCGAACTGGAAATGCAACCGCCGTGCGCCCTTGGCGTCGCCGAGGGCCTCGTCCACCAGCAGGAAGAGCTTCTTCTGGATGAAGAACACGTTGCGCCGGTGCGCCAGCCCCGCGTAGGACTGGTTCTCCACGGTCAGGGCGGTCAGTTCCGGCGTGGTCTGCCAGAGCAGCAGCTTGGGAGCGTACTTGCTGTTCTTGCCGTCCAGAGTCAGGCATTGATGGTGCGCGGTGGCCTGGAACCACTCTCGGTTCGGCGGGTCGCCGCTGTAGATGAAGCAGCCTGAGTCCGGCATGAGATACGCGCCGTGGGCGTAGAGCTCAAAGGAGCAGTTGTCCGGCTGGCAGTGCCAGCCGCCATTCGGCCCGCACTTGAGCGCCAGCCAGACGGCGTCTGGCGTCCAGGCGGAGCGGAAAATGTAATAGCCGGAATGAGGGAAGGCCACGCTGGTCTCGGCTGGGACCGCCGGCGTCTCGCCGGCACGGGCGGGCGGGACGCCGGCACGGGCGGGCGGGACGCCCGCGCTCCCAACCGCGCCGCGGCGTTCCTTTTCCGCGAGGGAAGCGACGTACTCCAGGTCCGGCCGCTTGTACAAGGCGGCGCCTGCACGGACCGTTGAGAGTCCCGAGGAATTCCAGCAGTCTCCGAACATGGGGATCGTCCCGTCCGGCTTCAGCGCGTAAGCCAGGATGTGGTACATCTTCTCGATCTTCTCGCGATAGTCCTTGGGCACGGGAACGTTGTTCAGCTCGGCCAGTGCGGCGGTGCGGCTGAACCAGTCAATGCAGCCCTCGTGATAGCTGAAGGACAGTTCCTTCTGCATGCCGTCTGCCAGCACTTGATTATCAAGCTCGGTTGTCAGCCGTTTCAGGGCCGTCTCCCGCCACGCTGCCGCCTCCTTGAATTCGGGGAACGTCATGGCGATAAAGGCCAAGCCCTCCGACTCCATCAGGCCCCAGTTTGAGCCGGCTGAATACGACGGCGCCAGGCGCATGGCGTGGTCGTAGGCCGTGGCCAGGTACTCGCTGAGGAACTCCGGCGTGAAGGACTCGCTGTCGCGGAAGTAGTGATACCAGTAACAGAGGCTGTGTCCGCGAATCCCGATCTCCAAGGCGCGCCAGGCAGGGTTGAATTCCGGCGGGCATTTCTTCTTCCAGTCGAGGAACTGGAGCGTCCATTCCTTGGCAAAGGCTTCATCTCCCGTGTGCCAGTACGCTCTGCCCAGCGGCTCCCACCAGTACATGCGGTGAAGTTGCACGATCCATTCCACGTCCGGGTAGGGGTTCTTCCGCCAATCTATGTCCGTGCCGCAGTAGTGAGGCGGGTACGAGGGCTGGGAAATGAAGACGTGCTTGAGCGCGTCGCGAGCGACTTGCAGTTCCTGGTCCGACGCGCAG